>CANGRN010000009.1 GCA_947455695.1 Alphaproteobacteria bacterium | reverse complement strand
GCTGGACGAGGGCAACCGCAAGCAGACCATGTCGGCGCCCGCCACCGCTATCGTCGGCTATGACCTGGATTTCGCTGCCACCCTTCCGACCCTGGCGCCGCGCATCGCGGAAGGCCTGAGCCAGAAACTCGCCGGCGATCCGGAGCGCGCGCGCCTGATGGCAATGCGCAGCACCGGATTGCAAGGCGGCTACTTCATGGTCGCGGCGCGGGCGCTGGGCCTGGATTGCGGGCCCATGTCGGGCTTCGACAGCGCGGGCGTGGACAAGGAATTTTTCGCCGGCACCGCGATCAAGTCCTATTTCCTGTGCAATCTGGGCTATGGCGTTGCGGGCAGTGTGCGCCCACGTGCTGCGCGGCTTGGCTTCGACGAAGCCTGCAAGATCCTGTGAAAATCCTCGCCGTCGATACCGCGCTGGGCGGTTGTTCTGTTGCGCTGATGGAAGACGGCAAAGCGCTCGTCCATATCTTCGAAGCCATGGACCGCGGCCATGCCGAACGGCTGGCGCCGATGGTGGAAGAAGCCATGCGCGGCTTTGACTTTGCCGCGCTGGACCGTCTCGCCGTCACCACCGGCCCCGGTACTTTCACGGGCCAGCGTGTCGGGCTGGCCTTCATGCGCGGTCTGCGCCTGGCCCTGAAGCGCCCGCTGACCGGTGTCACCACATTGGAAGTAATCGCCGCCAGCGCGATGGACCAGACCGGGCAATCACGCGCTGCCGTCATCCATGACGCGCGCCGCGAGGAAGCCTATCTGCTGCTGCAGGATGGTGACGCAACCGTGCAGCAGCCCGTCGTGATGCCGTTCCCCGATGCCATTGAACGCATCCGCGCCTTCGGCCCTTGTGCCGTGGCCGGGACCGGCGCCGTGGCGGCGCAGGAAACGCTGGGCAGCGAATTCATCCTGTCCAGCATCCGCCAGCCCGATGCCTTGTGGGTGGCGCGGCTGGCCCAAAAGCAAAGCCCCTCCAATGACGCGCCCGGGCCGCTCTATTTGCGCGCCCCCGATGCCAAGCTGCCGGGCGGTAAATCCCTTGTCTGATATCGTGCCCTTCAACGCCGTTTCCGGCGCGCATGTCCTGGCCGCGCTGCATGCGACCTGTTTCCCGCAGCCCTGGGACGCCGCGGCCATCAGTGCGCTGCTGGTGACGCCGGGCACCTTTGCCTATGCCCATGAAGACGGTTTTGTGCTGGCCCGCGCCGCTGCGGGCGAAGCGGAGATACTGACCCTGGCGGTGACACCCGCCGCCCGCGGAAAGGGCCTGGGCCGCAGGCTGCTGCAGGCCGCTATCAAGCGGGCGCACGAAATGGGCGCCAGCGCCATGTTCCTGGAAGTCGGCGTCGACAATCCGGCAGCCCTGGCGCTGTATGCCGGGCTGGGTTTCACCAAGGCCGGGTCCCGCAAGGGCTATTATCAAGGCGTGGATGCGCTGGTTCTCAGGCTTCCGCTGCCCGCCAATTTCGCCTAACCTGATGACCTTCCCCGCAACCCGGAGCGTCGGCGAGAGCCGGAGCGACCGAAATAAGGAGCAACTGGTGACGCGGATCGAAAAAGCCTGCGTCGACAAGGGTCTGCGGATGACCGACCAGCGCCGGGTGATTGCCCGTGTTCTGTCGGACGCGGCGGATCATCCGGATGCCGAGGAACTGTATCGCCGCGCCTCGGCGATCGATCCGCATATTTCCATCGCGACCGTCTATCGCACCGTCAAGCTGTTCGAGGATGCCGGCATCCTGGAGCGGCACGATTTCCGCGACGGCCGCTCGCGCTACGAGGAAGTGCAGGAAGCCCATCACGATCACCTGATCGACGTGGCCACCGGCAGCGTGATCGAATTCCGCAACGAGGAAATCGAAAAGTTGCAGCGCCGGGTGGCCGAAGAGCTGGGCTTCGAGCTGATCGACCACCGGCTGGAACTGTACGGCGTTCCCAAGGGGCGCAAGCCTCCGACCTCCTGATGTGCTGATGGCACGCCTTCGCGCCACCCTCATCGCTGCCGCCTTTATCCTCTTCACCCTGCCCTTGATGCCGGTGCAATGGCTGCTGCTGAAATTGCACAGCCGCGCGGCGCGCCGCTTTCCGCACTGGTACCACCGCCAGGTGGCGCGGCTGTTCGGCATTCACATCCGCATCACCGGCAAGCCGGTGACGGGCGAAGGCGTGCTGATGGTGGGCAATCACACCAGCTGGGCCGACATCATCATCTTTTCGGCGGCCACGCCGCTGTCCTTTGTCGCCAAGGCCGAGGTCGGGACCTGGCCCTTCTTCGGCACATTGGCGCGGCTGCAGCGCACCGTGTTTGTCGAACGCACGCGCCGCAGCGCCACCGGGGCGGTGGCGGATGCCATCAACCAGCGGCTGGCGGCGGGCGATGCCCTGCTGCTGTTCCCCGAAGGCACCAGCCATACCGGCAACAGCGTGTTGCCGTTCAAGAGTGCGCTCCTGGGCGCCGCCGAAGCGCGGCTGGCCGGTGGCCAGCATGTGAAGGTGCAGCCGGTCTCGGTCGCCTTCACCGGCCTGCACGGCATGCCGATGGGGCGCGAAAACCGGCCTTTGTTTGCCTGGTATGGCGACATGGAAATGGTTCCGCATCTGTGGGAGGCGCTGCTGGCCGGGCCGTTTGACGTCGAGGTCCGGTTCCATGAACCGCTGAGCCTGGACCGGATGGACCGCAAGACCCTGGCGGCCAAAGCGCAGGAAATCGTGCAAACCGGCCAGGCCGAAGCCCTGGCGGGACGGGGTTTACCTTGAACTTGCGGGCTTTCGACCCGATAAACCGCACCTCATGAAGACGCTTTACGTCAAGACGTATGGTTGCCAGATGAACGCCTATGACTCCGCCAAGATGGCGGACCTGCTGGCGCCGCTGGGCTATGCCACCACGGATGCGCCCGAAGGCGCCGACATGGTGATCCTCAACACCTGCCACATCCGCGAAAAGGCGGTCGAGAAAGTCTATTCCGAGCTGGGCCGCTTGCGCGGCCTGAAGGCGAAGAAGGCCAAAAACGGCGAGCGCATGGTGCTGGCCGTGGCCGGCTGCGTCGGCCAGGCCGAAGGCGCGGAAATCGTGGCGCGCGAACCGGCGGTGGATCTGGTGGTGGGGCCGCAATCCTATCACCGCCTGCCGGAGATGATCGCCCGCACCGCCCGCGCCGGGGGCCATGCGCTGGAAACCGATTTTCCGGCGCTGGAAAAATTCGATTCTCTTCCGGCGCCCGCCAGCACCACCATCAGCGCGTTCCTGACGGTGCAGGAAGGGTGCGACAAGTTCTGCACCTTCTGCGTGGTGCCGTATACGCGCGGCTCCGAACAATCGCGCGAACCCGAGACAAGCCTGCGCGAGGCGCGGCAGCTGGCGGACAAGGGTGCGCGAGAAGTCGTGCTGCTGGGCCAGAACGTCAATGCCTATGACGGCGATGGCTGGTCGCTGGCGAAGTTGTGCGATGCGCTGGCGCGCATCGAAGGCATCGCCCGCATCCGCTACACCACCAGCCATCCGCGCGACATGGGCGATGACCTGATCGCGGCGCATGGCGACAATCCCAAGCTGATGCCCTATCTGCACCTGCCGGTGCAGTCGGGATCGGACACGGTGCTGGAGGCGATGAACCGCCAGCACAAGGCCGATGACTATCGCCGCCTGATCGACCGCGTTCGTGCCGTGCGGCCCGACATCGCGCTGACGTCGGATTTCATTGTCGGCTTTCCCGGTGAAAGCGAAGCCGACTTCGAAGCCACGCTGCAACTGGTGCGCGATATCGGTTATGCTACCGCCTTCTCATTCAAATATTCCCGGCGCCCCGGCACACCCGCCTCCACCATGCGCAAGCAGGTATCCGAAGAGGTCAAGACGGCGCGGCTGGATGCGCTGCAAAAGCTGCTGCTGTCGCAGCAATACGCCTTTGACGATTCCCAGATCGGCAAGATCCTGCCGGTGCTGTTCGAAAAAACCGCGCGCGAGACTGGCCAGATCATGGGCCGCACGCCCTACCAGCAGCCGGTGCATGTGATCGCGCCCGCTTCGCGGATCGGCACCATCGCCGATGTGAAGATCGAGCGGCGCACCGCCAACAGCCTGCACGGAATATTGGCTTGAGCCGCAAGAACAGTCTGACCCTGGAATTTTCCGACAACCGGCTTTTGGCGGCGCTGTCGGGTCCCCATGCCAAGCATTTCGCCCGCATCGAGCAGAAGCTGGATGCCGTGCTGGATATGCGCGGCAACCTGGTGGCGGTGGATGGCAAGGCGCGCGAACGCGCCGCCGCCATCCTGCGCGCGCTGTATGCGCGCCTGGAAGCGGGCGAAAGCATCACCCTGGCCGAGGTGGATGCGGAAATCCGCTTCACCGACCAGGCCCGCGCCCATGCGCCGGGCGCGATCAAGACTGCATCCTCGCGCGCGGTGCGCCCGCGCTCGCCCGCGCAGGGCGCCTATCTCGACATGATGCGCCAGCATCCGCTGGTGTTCGGCATCGGGCCGGCGGGCACCGGTAAGACCTATCTGGCGGCGGCGTTTGCCGCCCATATGCTGCATGAAAAGCGCGTCGACCGGCTGATCCTGTCGCGCCCGGCGCTGGAAGCGGGCGAGCGGCTGGGCTTTCTGCCTGGCGATTTGAAAGAGAAGATCGATCCGTATCTGCGCCCGCTTTATGACGCGCTGTTCGATGTGTTGGGCGACAAGGCCACCCGGCTGATGGAGCAGGGCGTGATCGAGGTGGCGCCGCTGGCCTTCATGCGCGGGCGCACGCTGTCCAGAGCCTTTGTCATCCTGGACGAGGCCCAGAACACCACCCAGGCCCAGATGAAAATGGCGCTGACCCGGCTGGGCGAGGACAGTCATATGGTCGTCACCGGCGATCCGTCGCAAAGCGACCTGCCGGGCGGCCGGGCCGAGGGGCTGAACGAGGCCCTGGCCTTCCTGGAAGGCGTGGAAGGCGTCGGCGTCAGCCGATTCGGGGAAAAAGACGTGGTGCGCCATCCCCTCGTCGCCCGCATCGTTGCCGCCTATACTCGAAACGGCAAATCATGAGCGGGATTACCCTGCACATCGAAGATCCCAAATGGCGTACCCATCGCGGGCTGCAGGCGCGGTTGAAGACCGCTGCCGAAGCGGCACGCAAGGCGGGCAAGCTGAAGGGCGATTTCACCATCTTGCTCACCAGCGACAAGGCCCTGCGGGCCCTGAACCGCGACTTTCGGGGCAAGGACAAGCCGACCAATGTCCTGTCATTCCCGTCCGGCGATGGCTATGCGGGCGACATCGCCATCGCCCATGGCGTGACCGCGCGCGAAGCCAAGGCGGCCGATAAGCGTTTCGCCGATCACGCCACCCACCTGGTGGTGCATGGCGTGTTGCACCTGGCTGGCCACGACCATGTGCGTCCCAAGGACGCCAAGGTGATGGAGCCGCTGGAAGTGAAGATCCTGGCGCGGCTGGGGATCGCCGATCCTTACGCGATGCCGCAATGAGCGATCATCCGCTGAAACGCCTGATCCGGAAGATCACCGGCCAGGACGCCGAGGCCGCCGCCATGCGCGTCAGCCTGGAAGAAGTGATCGAGGAAAGCGACCGCGAGTCACCCGCTTTGTCCGCACAGGAGCGGGTGATGCTGGGCAACCTGCTCAATTTCGGCGAACTCAAAGTGCGCGACGTGATGGTGCCGCGGGCCGAGATCGTGGCGGTGGATGAAACCATCGGCCTGGCCGAACTGCTCCGGACGTTCCGCGAAGCGCAGCATTCGCGCCTGCCGGTCTATGCCGAAACCCTGGACGATCCCACCGGCCTGATCCATGTGAAGGATGTGTTGGGCCTTTTGGAATCGGAATCCGACGGTCCCTATTGCCTGCCGCCCAATGCCAAGATCACCTCCCTGAAGCGCCCCATCCTGTTCGCACCGCCATCCATGCGGGCGCTGGACCTGCTGCTCAAGATGCAGGCCTCGCACACCCACCTGGCGCTGGTGATCGACGAATATGGCGGCACCGATGGCCTGGTTTCCATCGAGGACATCATCGAGGAGATCGTGGGCGATATCGCCGACGAGCATGACGAGGACGCCGCCGTCATCAAGCCCGATGGCGACGGTTTCATCGCCGATGCCCGCATGGACCTGGACGATTTCAAGGCACAGACAGGCCATGACCTTATGGTGGAAGATGCCGAAGAGGGCATCGCGCGCGATATCGACAGCCTGGGCGGTCTGGTGATGTCGCTGCTGGGACGGGTGCCGCTGCGCGGCGAAATCGTGACTCATCCCGACGGCACCGAATTCCAGGTGCTGGATGCCGATCCGCGCCGGGTACGCCGCTTGCGCGTCACCCTGCCCAGGACGCTCGCCACGGAATGAGCGTTCTGGCGCGAACCGGCGACTGGATGCGTGGCCTCGGCGGCTGGCGGCGTTTGCTGCTGGCCTTTACTGCGGGCGCCGCTTCGGCCACCGGTTTTGCGCCGCTGGATTTTTTCCCCGCGATGCTCCTTGGCTATGCCGTTCTGGTGCTGCTGCTGGATGGCGCCGATGCCGGGGCCAGGCCGGTGCGGCGCGGTGCGGCGGCCGGATGGGCTTTCTTCTTCGGCCAGTTCCTGGCGGGGCTGCACTGGATCGCCTATCCCTTCCTGATCTATCCCGATTCCAACCTGTGGCAATTGCCCTTTGCGCTGTTTTTGCCCGCGGGGCTGGCGCTGTTCGGCGGACTGGCCTGCGCCATCGCGATCTATTTCTGGCAGGACGGACCGGGCCGCATTTTCATTTTCGCCGTGATGCTGGCGGTCAGCGAATGGCTGCGCGGCCATATCTTCACGGGCTTTCCGTGGAATCTTTCCGCCTATGGCTGGGGCGCGAGCCTGGCGGTGCTGCAATCGGCTAGCCTGGTGGGGGCATACGGCCTCTCCTTGCTGACCATATTGCTGGGCGCATCGCTGGCCGAGCTTGCCGCGCGGCGCTGGCAATTGCCCGCCGCGATGATCCTGCTGTTTGCGGCGCTGTGGGGATTTGGCGCCGCGCGCCTTTCCGCCGCGCCGCTGGACACGGTCCCCGGCGTCAGCATCCGGCTGGTGCAGCCCAATATTCCCCAAGCCGAGAAATATGTCCGCCGCCTGATGCTGCGCAACTGGACACGGCTGCTCGCCCTGAGCACCCAGCCGGGCAAGCCCACCCATATTGTCTGGCCGGAAGCGGCCACCGGTTTTGCGGTGGCCCGTGCGCCCGGCGCGCTGGACCAGATCGGTCTTTTCACCGCGCGCGGCCAGACCTTGATCACCGGCTCCGACCGTTTCGTGCGCGATGCCCAGGGCCTTCACGCTTACAACAGCCTTTACCTGTTCGCCCCCGGCGGCGGGCTGCCGCAGACCTACGACAAATTCCATCTGGTGCCGTTCGGGGAATATCTGCCGCTGGCCGGTGTGCTGGGCAGCATCGGCCTCAGCCAGTTCGCGGTGGGGCCCGGTTTCAGCGCCGGCGATCATCCCCATGTCCTGAATGCCGCACCTGCGCCGCTGGTGTCGCCGCTGATCTGCTATGAAGTGATCTTTCCCCATGCCGTGATCGATCCCAAAGGGGCGCATCCCGGCTGGCTGGTAAACATCACCGATGATTCCTGGTTCGGCCCCTGGGCGGGCCCGCACCAGCATCTGCTGACCGCACAGGTGCGCGCCATCGAGGAAGGGCTACCGATCGCGCGGGCCGCCAATACCGGCATCAGCGCGATGATCGATGGCAATGGCCGTGTGCGCGGCCATCTGGCGCTGAACCGGATGGGTGTTGTTGACGCAGCTTTGCCGCGTGCGCTGGCGCCCACCTTGTATGACCGCTTTGGCGATCTGGTATTTCTGTTGTTGCTGGTTGCCGCAGTTTTTACTGCCTCCGGGTTGCAAGCTGTTAAGCTTCGCGCCGGAAAATGAAATTAGGTGTTTCCGTTATATGACAGATTGGGCAAGTTCCCCGCCGTCAAATGATTTGAGAAACAAAATAGTGGCGAAAAAACAGGCCAATCCGATCGACATCCAGGTCGGCAACCGTGTGCGCATCCGCCGCATGCTGATCGGCATGAGCCAGGAAAAGCTGGGCGACATGCTGGGCCTGACGTTCCAGCAAGTGCAGAAATACGAGAAGGGCGTGAACCGCATCGGCGCCGGCCGGCTGTTCGAGGTGGCGCGCATTCTCAATGTCCCGGTGGATTTCTTCTATGAAGGCGTCAGCGCGGCGGGAGAGGTTGAATCCGATGGCGCGCCGGTGATGGAGTTCGTCTCCAGCGGTGAAGGCCTGCAACTGGCGCTGGCCTTCATGAAGATCAAGGATATCAAGGTGCGCAAGCGCATGCTGGATCTGGTGAAGAGTCTGGCCGAAGAAGAAGAGCAGAAACCTTAGTTGGCCGCGCCGGCAGGCCCTGCGCGGATGCCTTGCATCCGCTCCGGGTTGCCGGTCGCTCCCGGGCTAGCCTTTGCGGCCGGCCTTCTCTTCCAGTCCCGACATCGCTTCGCGGGACTTCAGGACCGCATAAACATCTTCCGGCGTGATGCCGCTGGCCGCCCACAGCACCGCCAGGTGATACAGCACGTCGGCGGATTCCTTGGCCAGTTCCACCTTGTCCTTCTGGATGGCGGCGATCACCGCTTCGGTGGCTTCCTCGCCGAACTTCTTGGCGCACTTTTCCACGCCCGCAGCCAACAGCTTGGCGGTGTAGGACGCAGCCGGATCCGCATCCTTGCGGGCGGCGATGGTGGCGAATAGTCGGTCGAGGCCTTCGGACATGATGCGCCTATAGCATAGCTTTAAAGCTAAAGACCAATACGGGCACGGATATCGGCGGGGGTCGCGCCCGCCTCGCGCAGGCTTTCCAGGCTGACCGCGCCATCGCGCTTGGAGAATTTCTTGCCGTTCTCATCCAGCACCAGCGGATGGTGGGCGTAAGCCGGTTCGGGCAGCTTCAGCAGCGCCTGCAGCAGCCGCTGGATATGGGTGGCGGCCAGCAGGTCCTCGCCGCGCGTCACCAGGCTGACCTGCTGGTGGGCGTCATCCACCACCACTGCCAGGTGATACGATGTCGGCATGTCCTTGCGCGCGATCACGATGTCGCCGAAGCGCAAGGGCTCCACCGCATGGCGAAGGCCGCGCTCGGTGAACGTCAGCGGTCCGGTCAGCGCGGCCGCCTTCGCCACGTCCAGCCGCAGGGCATAGCTTTCGCCCGCCGCCATGCGCGCCAGGCCTTCCTCGCGCGACAGGGCGCGGCAGGTGCCGGGATACAGCGGGCCATCGGGCCCCGGGCCCGAAGGGCCCAAATTGCCAAAGTGCTGGGCCTCGCCGGCGCGCGCGATCTCGGCGGCGATTTCGGCCCGGGTGCAGAAGCAGGGATAGACAAGCCCGCGCGCCTTCAGGTTCACCAGCGCCTCGGCATAGGCGCCCATGCGGGTGGACTGGCGCATGGTGGGTTCGTCCCAGGACAGACCCAGCCATTTCAGGTCATAGAAAATTCGCAGGATGAAGGCGTCGCGCGAACGGCCCTTGTCGATATCTTCGATCCGCAGCAAAAAATCGTCACCGCTTTCATAAGCGGTGATGGCGGCATAGGCATGGCCCAGGTGCAAAAGCCCGGTTGGACTGGGTGCGAACCTTGTGACAATCATCGTCCCGACTCTAACGCATAGAAACGCCCATGGCACTTTCCGGACCCATCCTTGCGCCCGCGCGCGGCCCAGCCACCCATCTGGTGGTGCTGGTGCATGGCTATGGCGCCGACGGCCAGGACCTGCTGGGCCTGGCCAATCATTGGCAGGGCCTCTTGCCCACCGTCGCTTTCGCCGCGCCCAATGCGCCGACCCGTGTTCCGGGCAGCCCCGGCTATCAATGGTTTCCCATCTCCCGCATCGATCCACACGAAATGCAGAAGGGCGTGGAAGTGGCCGGTCCCCAGCTGGACGAATATCTGGATGGCGAGCTGGCGCGTCTGGGCCTGCCGCCCGAGAATCTGGCGCTGGCGGGATTTTCCCAGGGCACCATGCTGTCCTTGCATGTGGGCCTGCGCCGCAAGGTCCGGCCCGCCGCCATTGTCGGCTTTTCCGGGATGCTGGCGGGCCTGCCGCCGCCCGGAGAACTCCCCCCGGTCCTGCTCACCCATGGCGACAGCGACCAGGTGATTCCGCCCCAGGCCATGTTCCTGGCGGCCACCCAATTGGGCGCCGCGGGGGCCCGGGTGCAATGGCACCTGGCGCACGGCATGGGCCATGGCATCGATCCCGAAGGGCTGGCCATTGCGGGGGAATTTCTGGATCTGGCGTTTCGCGGCCTGTTGAAAAGCCAGGGGGACGCCACCTGCGTCCTCAAACCGTCATGACGAATCGGCTAGCCTCTTGAGCAATTCAAGGGCTTGGCCCTAGAGTCGGGGTCTCGAAAGGGGAACTGCTTTCACAGGATCTGGTCCGTGCTAGCACCTGCTGTCATCCCAAGGGCCGCCAGCCACTGCCCGGCGCTGGTGCTCAACGCCGACCATCGCCCCTTGAGCTATTATCCGCTGTCGCTCTGGTCGTGGCAGGACACCATCAAGGCGGTGTTCCTGGACCGGGTCACCATCCTGGAAGAATATGACCGGGTGGTGCGCTCGGCGCGCTTCGAGATGAAGCTGCCCTCGGTGGTGTCGCTCAAGACCTATATCCGGCCCGCGCGCCGTCCCGCCTTC
Organism: Alphaproteobacteria bacterium; assembly: GCA_947455695.1. Lineage (GTDB taxonomy): Bacteria > Pseudomonadota > Alphaproteobacteria > Micropepsales > Micropepsaceae > Rhizomicrobium. Next base: position 2,699 of record CANGRN010000009.1, on the reverse strand, counting down.
ACCCGCTTCAACGTGTTCCTGCGCGACCAGTTCGAATGCCAGTATTGCGGCGATCCCAAGGATCTGACCTTCGATCACGTGATCCCGCGCAGCAAGGGCGGCCGCACAACCTGGGAAAATGTCGTCACCGCCTGCAGCCCTTGCAACCTCACCAAGGGTGGGCGCATGCCGAACCAGGCCAAGATGCATCCGCGCATCAAGCCGCACCAGCCGAGCGTGATCGAACTGCGCGAGCATGGCCGCAAGTTTCCCCCGAACTACCTGCATGAAAGCTGGGCGGATTATCTGTACTGGGATTCTGAGTTGGAGCCGTAAACCGGAATTTTTTTGACCGTGTTTGCCGCAATGAATGCGCGCTTTAACGACAGGTTATTTCCAAGGCCAATTCACGCGAATAAAAAAGAAGGTGGCAAAGAACCCGGCCGACATCCCCACGAATTGCCAAACAATCGTAGTTCCTAGCCTATACAAGATTTGGTCCAGAAGGGCGGCGGCAAGAACACTAATGCCGAGTGCGTAGGCGCGGTTCACAGTTTAAATGTCTCCGCCTGAATGTCGCGCCTTTTAGATGCGCTCTGACAGCTTGATCGCGATGCGGCAGCCCGCCTTGATCGTTTCGCTCAGCAGTTTGTAGCCCGGCGCCTGTTCGGCACCCTGCGCGATGGCGGTTTCGCGGTGGGCGGCTTCATCGGCGCGAAAATCCTCGACCGCGGATTTCAGCGCCGGGTCCTTGTCTTCCAGCGCCACGATCTGCGCCGCGTAATGTTCGTCGATCACTTCTTCCACGGCGGCGGTGCAGGCAAAGGCCGCTTTCTCGCCCAGCGCGGCGGTGGCCGCGCCCAGCGCGAAGCCGGCAATGCGCCACACCGGCTCCAGCGCGGTGGGCCGCACCTTGCGTTCATTCACCAGCTTGTCGAATGCCTTCAAGTGGCGCTGTTCCTGCTCGGCCATGTGGGTGATGGTTTCGACACTGAATTCGGTACCCTTGCGCCGCTTCAGCACCGCCAGCTGGCCTTCATAGATGCGCACCGCGCCATACTCGCCGGCATGATCCACCCGGATCATGGATTCGATATCGGCGGCGGAACCGGGCGCGGCAGGCTTGGTTTTACGCGGCATGTTTGCGGCTCAGGAGAAAAGCGCCGGCTGCGGCGATGATAAACGAGAAGATGGCGTTGTACGCCGCAAGCGAAAGGCGCAGCAGGCTCCAGGTCACGACATTGCAGTTGACGGCCGGCGGCGGCGCGCCCGAGCCCAGGACATAGGCGTGCGCCACGGTGCAGCCGTCCGGTCCCGGCAGCACGCCCCATTGCATGCCGGCCTGATAAGCGCCGATCAGGCCGGAAATGGCGACCAGCGCGATCACGGTCATCGCCAGCGTGCGAACATCCTTCTTCCACAGTGCCGCCGCAGCCAGGCCGCCGATGATCAGGATCAGAAGCTTGGGTTGCCAGCCGGTCAGCATGTCCCATTGTGCTGCGGCGGTCAGTGCGACCACCGCGCCCAGCGCGATGGTGCCGATGGCCAGCTTGTCGCTCCTGGACACGCCGATCAGGCCAAGCGCGGCGGCGGCGATGTGCGGCCAGCGCTGCCAATGACACATTTCGCAAGGCGGAAGATGCTGAAGATACTGGAAACCAAGCGCGCCCAGAATCAAGGCCAGCGCGCCGGCGCCCACCAATCCTGCAATCTGTTCATCACGTATCATGACGGGCGAATTCGCTTTCGATCCAGTTGCGAAACGGAGTACAAATATCGCCGATCCGTGAGCCACAGGCAAACACGTATGTTGTTTCGAAAAAAGCCTGTTCCCCGTCATGAATTGCTGAAAATAGACGGCCGCATGCTGGAAGTGCGGCTGCGCCTCAATCCGCGCGCCCGGCGCATGATCGTCAAGGTCAATCCCGCCACGGGCGAAGTCAGTGTTACAGCGCCGTCACGCCGTGGGCTGGCGCATGCGCTGGATTTCGCGCGCGGCGAACAGGACTGGATCCGGGGCCAGCTTGCCAAGGTGCCGGGCCCGGTCTTGCTGGGCGCGGGCGCGACCATTCCGTTCATGGGCACGGCGCATGAAATCCGTGCCGCCGCCAAAGGTCCCGCGCCGGTCTGGGCGGATGACGGCATCATCTGGGTGCGCGGCCGCGAAGCCCATGCCTCGCGGCGGGTACAGGATTTTCTCAAGAAGCAGGCGCGCGCCGTGCTGGAGGCGCGGGTGCTGGAACATGCGCCCAAGCTGGGCGCCAAGCCGGCGCGCATCACGATCCGCGATACGGCCAGCCGCTGGGGCTCCTGTTCTTCGGGCCGTTCTTTGTCCTTCTCGTGGCGATTGATCCTGGCGCCGGATTTTGTGCTGGATTATGTCGTGGCACATGAAGTGTCGCATTTGCGGGAAATGAACCACAGCCCGCGCTTCTGGGCGCATGTGAAAAGCCTGGTCGCCGATATCGATACGCCGCAGGACTGGCTCAAGCGCCATGGGCGCGAATTGCAGCGCTACAGCGCCAAGGCTTAGGTACCGCCGAACAAGCCGTTCAACAGGCGCTGGAAGGTATCCGGTTTGGATTTTTCTTCCGGCGCGGGTGCTGCGGCCTGCTCTGTTGCGGGCTGTTCCACCGACGCCATCAGCGCCGTGCCCGTCAATGGCCGCACCGGCAGGCCCTGCTGCGCCTCCGTCATAAAGGCATGGAACATGCGCGCCG
>CANGRN010000008.1 GCA_947455695.1 Alphaproteobacteria bacterium | reverse complement strand
GTGCGCGACGGTGCCGAGATCTATCGCGGCAAGCTGGGACGCGAGGAAGCCGACAGCCGCCTGGCCCAGCTTTACCGGCCTTATCACGCGGCGCTGGCGGCGCTGATGGAAGAAACCCGCGCCCGCTTCGGCGTGGCAGTTTTGCTGGATTGTCATTCCATGCCCTCGGCCCTGTCGGTGCCCGACATCGTGCTGGGCGACCGTTACGGCGCTAGCGCCGCGCCGGCTTTGACGGCCCGCGCCGAAGCGGCCTTCACCCGCGAAGGTTTTTCGGTGGCGCGCAACACGCCCTATGCCGGCGGCCACACCACCGTGCAGTACGGCAAGGTGGCAGCGAACTGCCATGCGCTGCAGATCGAGATCAACCGCGCGCTGTATCTGGACGAAGACCGCATCACCAAGCGTCCGGTGTTTGAATCGGTGCGTGCGCGCCTCACACGGGCGATGGAATGGCTGACCGCCATCCCGCTGTCGCAGCTGGGCGGCCCCGATCAGCTGCCGCAGGCCGCCGAATAACTTAATCGAATAATTGGCAGCGCCGGAAACCGGCAGGCCCACATCGCGTTTTAAAAGGGCAACCCAAAAGGGTTCCCATATGTCCTGTTTTCGCACCTTTATCGCCTGTGCCTTGTTCATCGGCGCGCCAGCGCTGGCCTTTGCCGAAGAATTGGCCCCGGTGGCGCTGAACAGCCTGTCTTCGATACCGTCCGGCGCCGCTTCCGCCAAAGTGCTGGATCAGAATGGCCATGCGCTGGGCCAGGTGACGGGCATCCAGACCGATCAATATGGCAAACCCTCGGCCGTGGCCTTCCGCGCGACCAACGGCAACACAGTCGTGATCGGCGCCGCCGCCGTCAGCTTTGACGGTTCCGTTTTGGTGGCAGACAACGAACAGCCCCAGATCGCCGCGCTATCCGCAGCCCGCGTCGCCTCAAACTAAGCGCGTTTTTGGCGAGGGATTTTGTGGCGTGAGCAGGAGCCGCTAGCGACGTGGGCTTAAGGCCCACGAGCGACGCGGCGACGAACTCACGACGCAAAAGACCCGCCAAAAAAAATGGCCGCTCCGAAGAGCGGCCAAGTTCAGGGAGGAAACGCCCAGGAAGGGCGGCGGCCTTGCAATCGAAGATCGCAATACCGCGCTGCAACAATATGGAGAAACTCGGCCTTGTCTGCAATACACAATGTATAATCATTCCAGACAAAACGCCGCAGAAATTCTGGAAAAATCTGTCACAATTGCCCGTAAAGTGACCGGACTGCTGCCTCTTTCAGCATATGTGCGTCGCAACATGTCACAGCGCCTTTAGAGCAGCGGATTCATCACACCGTCGCATCCGCGCAACAAAAGATTCGCGCGAAGCAGCTACTCCCCGCTCCAGTAGATGGCTGGAGACACCCGATGGCCGAAGTTGCGTGGTTCGAAAATGCGCTGGGAAACTTCGTTCCGCCCCGCGCCGCCGTCCCATCCGCTACCGCCATCGATACAGCCCACTTCAAGCGGCATCGCACCATCTTCATTTCCGATACGCATCTGGGCACGCGCGGCTGCAAGGCCGAAGCTTTGGGCGATTTCCTGGCGCACAATGACTGCGCCACGCTGTTTCTGGTGGGTGACATCGTGGACGGCTGGCGGCTGAAGCGCCGCTGGTACTGGACGGCCGCACAAACCCATGTGATCAGCGAAATCCTGCGCAAGGTGGATAATGGCACGCGCGTGATCTTCGTGCCGGGCAATCATGACGAGTTCGCACGCGAATATGCCGGCCGACTGTTCGCCGGCGTGGAAGTGATCCAGGAAGCGATCCATGAAACCGCCGACGGCAAGCGGCTGTGGGTGCTGCATGGCGACCGCTTCGACGGCGTGATCTCCTTTGCCAAGTGGCTGGCCCATGCCGGCGACTGGGCCTATGGCTGGGCGCTGCGTCTCAACGACCTGCTGTTCCGCGTGCGCAAGCGCATGGGCCTGCCCTATTGGTCGCTGTCGGCCTTCCTCAAGCACAAGGTCAAGAACGCGGTGGAATATATCTCGCGCTTCGAGGAAGTCGTGGCCGAACAGGCCCGCTTACGCGGCGTGGACGGGGTGGTGTGCGGCCATATCCACCATGCCGAAATCCGCGAGATCGGCGGCATCATCTATCACAACGACGGAGACTGGGTTGAAAGCTGCAGCGCCCTTGTCGAAGATGCCCATGGGAATATGGAGATTCTTCGCTGGGCAGATCCTTCACAGAGACGCAGCCCAAGATCCCAGGCTCCGCTTGCGGCTCCTCACGGCAGGATCAAGGCCCAGGCTTTACCCGCGTAGGTCGATGCGCCTGCAGCCGGGCCCTGTTCCCGGCGTGGCGGCGCATTTGAAAATCCTCATCGTCACCGATGCCTGGTCACCGCAGGTGAACGGCGTGGTGCGCACGCTCGAAATCCTGGGCAAGGATCTGGCCGCGCTGGGCCATACGGTGCGCTATATCACGCCGCTGGGGCGGCGCACCTTTCCCATGCCGACCTATCCGGAAATCCGCCTGGCCCTTTTCCAGCGCGCGGCCATGACGCGCGAGATTCGGGAATTCGCCCCCGATGCGGTGCATATCGCCACCGAGGGGAGCCTGGGCCTGACGGCGCGGCGCATCTGCCTCAAGCATGGCATCGCCTTCACCACCGCCTTCCACACCCGGTTTGCGGAATATGTGCATACCCGCTTCCGCATGGTGCCCGAACGCGTGATCTGGCGATGGCTGCGCTGGTTCCACCATCCGGCCACCGCGGTGATGGTCGCCACACAGACCCTCAGGCGTGAACTGGCCGGCTATGGCTTCCAGCACCTGCGCATCTGGTCACGCGGCGTGGACATCGAGAAATTCCATCCCATCGCCGGTGCGCGCCATCCCTTCGAAGGGCCGGTGTGGCTCTATGTCGGCCGGGTGGCGGTGGAGAAGAACATCGAGGCCTTCCTGGCCCTCGACCTTCCCGGCACCAAGGTGGTGGTGGGCGACGGCCCGGCCAGAAGCGCCCTGTCGCGCAAATACCCCAAGGTCCAGTTCCTGGGCGCCCTGGCCGGGGAGGCCCTGACGCGGGCCTATGCCGGCAGCGACGTGTTCGTCTTTCCCAGCCGCACCGACACCTTCGGCCTGGTGACCCTGGAGGCCCTGGCCTGCGGGCTGACCGTGGCGGCCTATCCGGTGGAGGGCCCCCGTGATGTGGTGGGGCCGGACGTGCCCGGCGGCACCGATGTGGCGGTGCTGGACGAAGACCTGCGTACGGCCTGCCTGGGCGCCCTGGCGCTGGCCCAGAACCCCCGCCCCATTACCCCCCGGGCCTTTGCCGAAAGCCACTCCTGGCGGTCCTGTACCCTTCAGTTTCTTGGTAATATCGCGGTCGAGCCAGATATCGACTAACCCGTTCTGCGGTAGGGCTTATCGGCAGCCCTGAGACAGGCTAAGAACGGAACCGAAAGCTCAGGTTCCCGCTCCCCGATGGCCCCGTCCCAACGCCTCACGGCCCGCGAATATGCGTTCCTTGGCCTGGGGCTTTTGTTCTGGGCCGGCTTTGTCATCCTGCTGGGCAAGGACACCAGCTGGGACTTCCGCAATTACCACTGGTACGCGCCCTATGCGCTGCTGAACCACCGCATGGGGATGGACGTGGCGGTGGCCCACCAGGCCAGCTACTACAATCCCTATCTGGATCTTCCCTTCTACTGGCTGGCGACACATACCCGCGCCTGGATCGCGCTGGGCGTGCTGGGTGCGGCGCAGGGCGCCAACATGGTGCCGCTCTATCTGATTGCGCGCGCCTCGCTGCGGGTGAAGGCCAGCGAAAGCGACATCAAGATCATGGCCGGCGCCCTGTCGCTGCTGGGCATGGTCGGCGCGCTGACCCTGACCGAATTCGGCACCACCTATTACGACAATGTGATGAGCGTGTTCATCCTGGCGGGGCTCGCCATCCTGGTGCTCAAGCGCGACGTGTTGCGCGAAGGCCCCCTGGGCAAGGCGGCCCTGATTTCGGCGGCGGCGGGCCTGATCACCGGGATGGCGATGGGCCTGAAGCTGCCGGAGATGCCGTTCTGCGTGGGCTTCGCCGCCGCCCTGCTGGCGCTGGGGGGAAGCTGGAAGCATCAGCTGGTGCGCCTGCTGGCGGGCGGCATCGCGGGCATGATCGGCTTTGCGATCTTCAGCGGGCCGTGGATGCTGTACATGTACCATCTCACGGGAAATCCGCTGTTTCCCTATTTCAACGATTACTGGAAGTCGCCGCTGGCGCTGCCCGCGCCGTACCGCGACCTGCGTTTCGTGCCCGCCTTCCGGCCCTGGTGGCAGCAGGTCTTCTTTCCCATTCTTTTCACCGTGGACTGGCATGTCGCCGATGACCTGGGCTTCCAGGACATACGGGTGATGATCGCCTATCTGCTGGTGCTGGCGGCGGGCGCCATATGGCTGCTGCGGCGCCAGAGCCGCGACGGCCTGCTGGAAAACCGCACCGCGCTGATCCTGATCGCCTTCTTTGCCGCCAGCTATTTTGCCTGGCTGAAATTCTTCGCCATCTATCGCTACATCATCATCTACGAGATGATGGCGCCGCTGCTGATCATCGCCGCCGTCGGCCTGCTGCCGCTGTCGCGCCGCAGCCGCTATCTGGCGCTGGGCGGCATCTGCGCCGCCTGCCTTCTCACCGCCCGCAGCGATTTCCTGGAGCGGGCGCCGATCGATGAACCTTATGTGGCCGCGGCCCTGCCGCCCATTCCCCACCCGGACAAGACCATGGTGGTGATGACGGGCGATGCGCCCATGGGTTTCATCGCCACCACCCTGCCGCCCCAGATCCCGGTGCTGCGGATCGATGGCTGGATGGTGCAGCCGCGCGACGGCACCAAGATCACCAGGGACATGATGGCCCGCGTCGCGGCCCATATGGCGGGCGGCGGCGATCTTTACCTGATGGCCGAGGCGGCCGACATGACCCGCGCCCGGAGCGCCCTGGCCGATTACCGCCTCGCCATTCGCTGGCCGGAATGCCAGCAATTCGATACAAACCTGATCGGCACCTATCAGTGGTGCCCGCTCGCGAGGAAATCGTGAAGGTCGCCGTCCTGGTACCCTGCTACAATGAGGAAGCCGCCATTGCCACGGTGGTGAAGGACTTCCGCGCCGCCCTGCCCGGCGCCGTGATCTATGTCTATGACAACAATTCCCGGGACCAGACGTCCGCCCGCGCCGCCGAGGCCGGCGCGGTGGTGCGCAATGAATCGCGCCAGGGCAAGGGCAATGTGGTGCGCCGGATGTTCGCCGACATCGAAGCCGACATCTATGTGCTGGTGGATGGCGACGACACCTATGACGCGGGCGCCGCGCCCCGCATGATTTCGCAGATGATCGGCGAAGGCGCCGACCTTTTGACCGCCCGCCGCATCCATACCGACGCGGCCGCCTATCGCCCCGGCCATGTGCTGGGCAACCGTCTGCTGACGGGCCTGACCTCGCTTCTGTTCAATGTCCACCTGTCGGACATGCTGAGCGGCTACCGGATTTTCTCGCGGCGCTTTGTGAAAAGCTTTCCTTTCACCGCCGAGGGGTTCGCCATCGAGACCGAGCTGACCGTCCATGCCGTGCGGCTGATGATGCCCATGTCGGAAATGGACACCCGCTACAAGGAGCGCCCGGCCGGTTCGGTGAGCAAGCTGAACACCTATCGCGACGGCTTCCGCATCCTGGGCACCATCGGCTATCTGGTGCGCGAGGAACGGCCGCTGGTGTTCTTCGCCACCATCGCCTTCCTGTTCGCCGCCGTCGCCGCGCTGATCGGCGCGCCGGTGGTATCGGAGTATCTGCAGACCGGGCTGGTGCCGCGCCTGCCCACCGCGGTGCTGGCCACCGGCCTGATGGTGATCGCATTCCTGTCCCTGACCTGCGGCCTGATTCTGGACACGGTGACGCGCGGCCGCTGGGAGGCCAAGCGCATGGCCTATCTCGCCATCCCAGGCCCCCAAGACCTGTCGTGAACCGGCTCGTCGCTGCTCTTTCGCGGCATGCTTTTGTCCGTTTCGCCATCATCGGCGGCCTCGGCTATTTCGTCGCCGCGGGGATCCTGGCCTTTTGCAGCGACGTGCTGAAGCTGGACTTCGCCGCCGCCAACGCCTTTTCCATCTTCCTGTCCATGTGCTTCACCTGGCTGGGCAACCGCTATTTCACCTTCCGGGAGCGGCGCGCGCGCGGGCTTTCCGGCATGGCGCAGGAATGGCTGAAATTCACCGGCGCCAATGCGGTGGGCGCGGTGGTGAATTACGCCACGGCGCTGCTTCTGGTGCATTACGCGCCCGCGCCCTTCAACAACAAGTTCGTGGCCCAGGCCTGCGGCGTGCTGGCCGGCCTGGTGTTCAATTTCACCTTGTCCAGCCGGATGGTGTTCCGAAAGTCCGTGCCGTGATCGCATCGAAGATCCATGCCTAAAGCCTTGTGGGCCGCGCTGCTGTTCGCCCTGGCGCTGGCGCCGCAGGCCCGGGCCGACACGATGGTGCGCATCCGCAGCGAGACCTGGACACAGGCCGACGAGCGCGGCTATGGCGAATTCATTGCCGCCATCGGCCAAAGCAATTGCCGCACGGTGGATGGCTGCCTGCGCAATCCGGCCAATCCTTTCCGTGCCAGCGATCCCGAAGGCGTGCGCTTTGTGTCTGACTGCGCCGACCTGCCTTACGTGCTGCGCTTCTATTATGCCTGGAAGCGCGGGCTTCCCTTTTCCTATGTCAGCGACGTCTCGCCCCGCGTGCGGTCGCGCGACATCCGTTACAGCCCGCAAGGCAATGTGGTCGAGGCGCACCGCGATGTCCTGACCGGCCAGGACGCACTGGGCGTCATGGGCCGCCTACGGGACGAAATCTCCTCGGCCACCTACCGAATCCATCCGCTGCTGGACGGCAACGACCTGTATTCGCCCGCTGTCGCGCCCGGCGCCATTCGCCCCGGCACGGTGATCTATGATCCCAACGGCCATCTGGCGGTGATCTGGAAGATCGAAAGCGACGGCCGCATCCGCTATATCGACTCCCATCCCGACAACAGCCTGACGCGCGGCACCTATGACCTGCGCTTCGTGCGCTCGTCCCCTGGCATGGGCGCGGGCTTCAAGAACTGGCGTCCCAGCCGGCTGGCGGGGGCGCGCCGCGCGAACGATGGCACGCTGCTGGGCGGGCACATCCTTCTGGCGGCCAACAACCAGATCGCCGATTTCGCCCTCACCCAGTATTTCGGCACCGGGCGCCAGCCGGACGACCGCGACTGGAAGAGCGGGCCGTTCGAACTGAACGGCCAGGTCATCGATTATTACGATTATGTCCGCGCCCGGCTGGGCGGCGGGCGGCTGCGTTTCGATCCCTTGCGGGAGATCGCCGACATGGTGGTGTCCAACTGCGCCGATCTTGGCTATCGCGCCGATGCGGTGACGGTTTCGCTGCAGGCGGGCCTGCAGAACCAGCCGGAGCCGGAGCGGCTGCCGCCCAATATCTATGGCACCGAAGGGGACTGGGAGACATTTTCCACGCCCTCGCGCGACGCAAGGCTCAAGACCGCCTTCAAGGAAGTGCGCGACAATGCCGAGCGCTTTTTGACGTTGTGGCGCACCCGCGATCCGCGCCTAGTCTATGCCGGAGGCGATCTGGCGGGCGACATGGCCCGCGTCCATGCCCGCGCCGCCCAGGCCTGCAGCATCGGATATGTCCGCAGCGACGGGACCAGGGTGAGCCTGGGCTATGAGGAGGCGAGGCGGCGCTTGTTCCGCCTGTCCTTCGATCCCTATCAATGCGTGGAGCGGCGCTGGGGCGCCTCGGGCGCCGAGCTGGCCAGTTGCCGCGACGGCACGCTCAAGCGGCGCTGGTATGACGCCCAGCAGCGCCTGCGCAACCAGATCGACCGCACCTATGAAGCGCGGATGGACTTCACGCTGGAGGAACTGGAAGCGGGGCGCGGCGGCGTGGCCACGGCGCCCGATACCGACACCAGCGCGTTCCTGGCCGCCCAGCAGCAGCAGCGCAACTAGCCAAAGAAAAAGGGCGCCGAAACCGGCGCCCTTTTCCGTCAAACGATGTGACCCGGTTACTTGCGCGAGGCCAGCGCCCACAGATGGGCGACATTGGCGTCCTTGTCCGGGGTCTTGACCTTGTTGAAGGTTGCCACGGCGTCCGCCTTCTGGCCGGCAGCCAGGTAGGCATGGCCGAGACGGATCTGGCCATTGGCCGCGTCTTTCAGAGGCTTCTTGAGACCGGCCTGGATCAGCGGGATGGCGTCCTTGGCCTTGCCCTGACCGATCATGTTCTCGCCCGCCTTGACCAGGTCGTCTCCCATGGGAGCTGCCTGGGCGGCGGCGATGGTCTTGGCCTGGTTGGCGGCCGCAGTAGCCACCTGGGTCTTGGCCAGAGCCAGGAGGCGGTTGGAGCGGTCGTCGTTCAGCACCTTGGCGGCGATGCCCTTCTCGATATAGGTCTGGGCTTCGGCGGCATTGCCCAGCTGCAGCGCCAGCTGCGCCAGCAGGGTGTATTCATCCTTGGTTTCGATCGCGCCCACCATGTAGCGGATGCGGTTGATGTCCAGGGTATTGTGGTCGGACAGGCCGCGGGTGCGCTCGCTGCTCTTCAGCAGCAGCTTCCAGTATTCCGGCTTGCCGGAACGGGCGACCAGGGCTTCCAGCGCCGAATGCTGGGTGGCTTCGTCGCCGATTTCGTAGGCGCAGCGGGCCTGCAGTTCCAGCGCGGTGTCGGAGCCGCCAAGGGTCTTGCTGTAGCGCACGCAGCCGGCGTAATCGCCGCTCTTGTAATAGGCCTGACCGACGATCAGCTGCGACTGGGAGTCAAAAACGTTGTTCTTCTTCAGATACTCCGCATCGGCGATCACGTCCTTGAACTTGCCGGCGTTGTAATCCTGGGCGAACTTGGCCTTGGCGCCGCCGGGGGTGTTCGGATCGGCCGAGGAGATCGAGATCGCAGCCTTGAACTGGTTGATGATCGCGCGATCATCCGAGGTGGAGGCAGCGGCCTCCGCCTCGTTCAGCTTGGCCTTGGCGCCGGAGAAATTCTTGGCCGCGATCATGGCCTGGGCTTCCTTCAACAGCGGGCCGACATGCGCGCTGACGGTGGCAGCCTGGGCGGTGGGTGCCAGGACCATGGCGGCGCCGACGGTGGCGGTGCCCAGAAGGAGCGCCGTCAGGGCGGCGTGCAGTTTACGAACAGTCATGACAAGACCTCTTGATCATCCAAAAAAGGGAAAAGCGCGCGGGGTTGCCGCGCGCTTTGAACCCACGGCCGTGACCCTCACAGCCTAGTTATACTGGTCAATGCCGCTAAAACCAATATGGGTCGCACCCAGGCGCTGGGCATCGGCCAGCACGCGGGCAACGGCGTCATACTTGGCCAGCCGGTTGGGATTGACGTGGATTTCGGGCTGCGGATCCTTCTTGGCCGCATCCTCGAAATACGCGTCCATGGTGCCGCGATCGACCGCCATGCCGTTCCAGGTGATGGTGCCGTCAAAGTCCACACCCAGTTCCACCGTCTCGGGAACAACCGAGGGCGGGGTCGAATTGGGGGCGGGCATGTCCAGCTTCACCGCATGGGTCTGCACCGGAAGCGTCACGATCAGAAGAACGAGGAGAACGAGCATCACGTCGATAAGCGGCGTGGTGTTCATCTCCACCATTACTTCGCCTTCAGCAGTACTGCTACTCATTGCCATGGCGGATTACCTCAATAGCTGCTGGCGTCGAGAGAGTGGGGCTCGGTGATGAAGCCCACTTTCTGGATGCCGGCCTTTTGACAGGCCAGGATGACGCGACCGATCGCCTCGAAACGCACGCCCTTGTCGCCGCGGATGTGCACTTCGGGGAACGGCTTGTTGGTCGCCTGGGCCCGCTTCAGGGCTTCGACGAAGTTGCGCGTCATACCGGCCTGATCGACAGGCACGTTGTTGTAGTAGGTCTGCTCGTCCTCGGTCACCGCGATCACAATATTCTCAGGCTTGGTCTGAGTGACGATATTGCGATAGGTCGGCAACTGGACGGGCACCGTCTTGAGCACCACCGGAATGGTGACCAGGAAGATGATGAGCATCACGAGCATCACGTCCACCAGCGGGGTGGTGTTGATCGTGACGTTCAGTTCCGCAACATCGTCTTCGACCGCATGCTGGACGTCGACTGACATGATTTTATCTCCGTGAGACTATCTGCTCAGCCTACTTGCTCTTGCTGATGAGATAGGCCTGCAGGTCGCCCGCGAAAGCGCGCAGCTTCTCGGTGATGACCTTGTTGCGGCGGACCAGCCAGTTGTACAGCAGCACCGCGGGAACCGCGACGAACAGACCGATGGCGGTCATCTGCAGCGCTTCACCCACCGGGCCGGCGACCTTGTCGATGGACATCTGGCCGGCGACGCCGATACCGATCAGCGCGTTCAAGATACCGATAACGGTTCCGAGCAGACCGACGAACGGCGAGACCGAGCCGACCGAACCCAGGAACGCGATGCCGCCCTGCAGACGGGCATTGGCGTCTTCGAGCTGGCGGGTCAGGGTCATGCCGATCCAGTCCGACATGCCCACCAGGGTGGTGCCGCCGGTGGAGGCCTTCAGGCCGGCTTCGGCGATGCCGCGGAACACGGAGTTCTTCGGCAGCTTGTCGACGCCTTCATTCAGCGTGGCGGAGGTCCAGAACTTCTTCTCGACCTGGGCGGCCTGGCCCATGATGCGCTGCTGTTCGATCCACTTGGTGAAGAAGATGTACCAGGTACCGGCCGACATGATGACCAGCACGGCCAGAATGGTGCGCGAGATCCAGTCGCCATTCTCGACCATGTGCTTCAGACCGTAGGGGGTCGAAGCGTCTGCGGCGTTCACCTTGGCAGCGGCGCTGCCTTCGGCGGGCGCAGCAGCCGGAGCGGCGGCGTCGGGAGCGGGCGCAGCAGCCGGGGCGGCGGCGGCGTCAGCAGCAGGCGCCGGAGCGGCCTGGGCGTAAACCGGAGCAACGGCGCTCAGGCTGGTCATGGCGACGATGGCGGCAGCGATCGTCAATTTCTTGAAGTTCATTTTTCTACTCCGTGGTAAACCGATGAATGACGTGACTGATTACTTGGCGTCCTTAAGGTCCCATTTGACCGAGACGCGCGTGGAAACGGCGGTGGGCGTGCCCTGATTGGTGGGCGGCTGCCAGCGCCAGCGGCTCTTCACATAGTCGCAAGCGGCCGAATCCAGACGCTCAGAACTCGAAGACTGCACCACCTTGCAATCGTCCACATTACCTTCGGTGGTGATGTGAACTTCCATCAGCGTGGTGCCCTGTTCGTTCAGGCGCACCGAGATGGGCGGATACGGCGGAAGCGTGTGCGTGCGCATGATGGGGCGCAGCGGATCGGACGAGGCCACGGCCTTCGGCGGCGGTGCCGGGGGCGCCTTGGCCACGGTGGTGACCGGCGGCGGCGGCGCGGTGGCGATCTGGAATTCAGGGACGATGGCGACCGGCGGCGGCGGCTTCACCAGATCCGGCGGCGGCGGCGGCGGCGCCTTGGGCGGCGTCTTCTGGGTATCGACGGTGGCCTTGATTTCCTGAAGCTGCTTGATCAGCGCACCGGAAGAGAGAGCGGCAACCAGACCGGCGATGCCGGCAATGTGAATGGCAATGACGATGGCGAGGCTAGTGGCCCTGTTCGCCGCACTTTTCTTTTCGACGTGTAGATGACCTGGACGTTCCATGCGCTCTCACTCATAGACGAGACCGAAGCACCGTGCGTGCCCGGTCCGTTAAATTGTTCGGGACCAACTCTAACCCAACGCGGCGCCGTATGCCTGACGCCTTCAGGCAGCTTTTAAAGCAATCGCTTACTGTCTTTGCAAGGGGGATAAACAGCGTAGGCGCAAGGCCCCTTGGACCCTTGCCTTGCTCACAAGATGCGCACACCTGCTCAAGCAATGACAGGTTCTTGGCAAACGTCTTTACATTTCGCATATGCAGCATGGGGCATTTGAGCCGTTAAACTCAATCAAAACCGGTCAAATTCTGGCCAACTCGATTGCAAAGACAGCAAGCGCACATTGCCCCGGACAGGGCGGCGGCAGGGGCCATGCCGCCCGGGGGTTCCCTTGCGACATCTTTGCTTTTTTACCGGCATAAAATTGGCGATGCTCGGCACCCGCAACAGCTTGGGCCTTCAAGGATAATACTTATGCGATATCTCCATACCATGGTGCGTGTTTCCGACCTGGACGCCTCGCTGGATTTCTATTGCGGCAAGCTGGGTTTGGTCGAAGTGCGGCGCATGGAAAATGAAAAAGGGCGCTTCACCTTGGTGTTCCTGGCCACGCCAGACGACGCCAAACGCATCAAGGCCGAGGGCGATACGGCGCTGGCCGCGGAAAGCCCGGTCATCGAACTGACATGGAACTGGGACGAGAAGGGCTATAGCGGCGGGCGGAACTTTGGGCATCTCGCCTATCGCGTAAGCGATATCTATGCGCTGTGCGAAAAACTGATGGCGGGCGGCGTGACCATCAACCGCCCCCCGCGCGATGGCCACATGGCCTTCATCCGCTCGCCCGACGGCATTTCCATCGAACTGCTGCAGGACGGGCATCTGGAGCCCAAGGAGCCCTGGGCCTCGATGCCGAATACCGGAAGCTGGTAACGGCACAAACAAAAACCCCGCCATCGCTGGCGGGGTTTTTCGTTTCAGGCCGAAATTTTAAATGCGGCCCAGGACCGTCAGGATGCCAACCTGCGTGGTCGAACCATTGTTGCCGCGGATCCAGTCGTAGTTGACGCCCAGATGCCAGGTGTCGGTGCCCGCGCCCATGCCCAGGCCCAGGATGGCGTTGCCGCTGTCCGGATCGGGGCCGACAAAGGTCATGGTGTTGCCGGCGGTGCCGCGGCCGCCCGTGGACTGGAACGCCGCCTTGATCTTCACCGCCTGCTGCAACATGTCGTAGCGATAGCCCAGGCGCAGTTCCGGCGAGAGCTGGAAATTCCAGACATTGACGGTCTTTTTGATGTCGGCGCCGATGGCGCCGCGCAGCGATGAGGCAAAGTACGGCGCCACATCCAGGTTCAGGCCCGGGCCGCCATTGGTTTCCAGATAGCCTTCTTCGCGCAGGGTCAGCCCATCCAGGCTGACATGGGGATCAACCTCGATGCCGGCATAATGCAGCATGGTGCCGGCATTGGCGCCCAGGGCCAGCATGGCGCCGGGACGCTTGGAGGTGGCTTCGCGGAACAGGCCGCCGACATTGAGCGAACGGGTCTCGTCGAAAGCCCCATAGGCGGCGCTGATCTGGGTATCCAGGAAGACATGTTTGCCGCGCCAGTCGGTATAGCCAGTCAGCATGAACCACTGGGTGTTGGTGCGGGTGGCGCGCGG
>CANGRN010000007.1 GCA_947455695.1 Alphaproteobacteria bacterium | reverse complement strand
GGTCAGCGGCGCCGTAATCGCCGCGCCGATGCGGTCGCGCAGCATGGCCACCGCCTGCACTGTCTCGCCGGGGCGATAGATGCCGCGCTCGGTATACAGCCAGGCATCCACCGGGCCAGGTGACGAACGTCCGCCCACGCCGCGGTCGGTCAGGTCGAAGGCCGAACGCCGCAAATCCAGAAAGGCGAAATCCCCGCTGGGGCCATACGCCATCACCATCACCGGCTCGTCGCCGCCGGTGGCCTTGAACAGGCCGGCATCGAAATCGGCGCGGCCGCTGCTGTCGGTGGTGACCGTGGCCAGCTCGTTATTGTTGTGCGCGATCAGAGTCAGCTTGACCGCGGCCAGCGGCGTGGCGCGGTTGTAGGAGCGCGCGAACACGCTCAAGCCGGAGCCGGTGGCCGCATTGGCGCTGGTGAAACTGGTCAGCGCCATGTCGCTGTCCACCACCCATTGCATGGCCAGCTCGCCCGAATTGTCTTCGTCATTGGCGGGCTTTTTGGCGGCATCCTGCGCCACGATCACATAGGCGCCGGGCTTCTGGCCCTTGATCAGGTCGTGGATGGGGATCAGCGTGACGACGCTGTCATTCTTGACATTGTCCACCGCCAGGGTGCCCTGCCAGATCAGCTTGCCCTGATTGTCCTGCAACTGCTTGGCGTCCCAGCCGTACAGGGTGGTGTTGTCCACCGTGCCGGTCTCGATCTGGGAAAGCAGGCGGTCGCCCACCCGGATCACCTTCAGCGCCAGCTTGTCGATATTCACGGTGGTGACCGGCACCCCCGCCGCATTGTCGCGCGGCAGGATGATGCCGCCGTTGAACCGGACCAGCGCCGGCTTGTCGCGCAGCTCCACCGGCACGGTTTCGTCTTCCGTCAGCTTGTCGCCACTGGCGGAAGGAAAGCCGGTCTTCAGGGTGACGTTGTACGTCTTGTCGAACGCCATGCCCGCCAAGCACAGCCGCGTATCCACCACCCGCACCGCCACCTTCAGCGCCGGGTCGATGGAGATATAGTCCTCGTAATGGGTGCGGCCGCTGGCATCCAAAGCGCGGGTAAAGACCAGGCAAGCTTCGGCCTGGGCCTTGGAAACATCCACGTCCAGGCGGCGGAAGGAAAAATCCCTGGCTTCTTCCACCGGCGCGCTGCCGGTGACGGCGGCAAGACCATTCTGCAGCCGGGCCAGCACACCCGCATCCTGACCACCGCGCCCGCCCAGGAGGTAAGCGGTGACCAGAAGAACTGCCAGGACAGCGGCGACGCCGCCCCCGATGATGAGCAAGAGCCGCTGATTTTTATTCATGCTTTTTCCCTTGGCCGCACGGCCGACGCCGTCGCTGCGCTCGGCTGGCCGGTGCTCCTGCCCCAGATTCTAGCGCGAGAAGCCTAGTGCAAGCAGGCGCGCGAATCGCGGCGGGACCATGACAAAGCGGTGAGTAGAATCACGCCTGCGAAAATAATTTAGGCCGGGCAGTCGAGACGGCGGTTGGCGAAGCGGCAGGTGCGAGTTTTGCTTCCCGCCGAATCATACAGGTCGATGGTCCAGCCATCGCCGCCGCGGGTCATCAACAGGAAGCCGAAGCCGCCGACGGACAGACCGTCCAGCACCTTGACGCCGGTATGGCCCAGGAACTGGGTGCCGCGCAGGTTCGTCGGGGTCACGTCCAGCTTGTCGCCGCCATTGCCGGCCACGATCTGGGGCGGCACGCCCTTGTTGTAGTTGATGCTCTCGAAGGTATGGATATGGCCGGACAGCATCAGCTCGACCGGGCGCGGGATCAGCGCCGCCCCCCTGATGGCATTGAGATTTGAGCCTTCCATCAAGGTCAGGTTGCCGCCGATGGGAATGCCCAGCGGCCCGGTGATCGCTGCCCAGGTCGGCCGGTGATGGATCAGCCAGACCGGCGCCTTTGCCTTGACCAGGCCCGCCAGTTCGCTGGCATAGGTGCGGGCGGCGGTGCGGTCCAAATCGGTCTCGCCCGAAACCGCATCGTCCAGCACCGCCAGGGTCAACGGCCCGGCTGCCACGGTATAGAGCGGATCATGCACCGTGCAGGGCTCAGCGATGCCGGGTCCTTGCAGGCGTTCCCACCCTGCACCGGCACGGCTGCAGTCTTCATGATTGCCGCGCACCAGGACCATGGGCGCCGATGCCAGCAGTGGCGCGGCAGTTGTGTAGAAGTCCGCAGCCCAGGTGATCCAGTTGTCGCCCCAGGGCGAGCCGGCGCAGCCGGCATTGCCCGGCGGACAGGCGCTTTCGCGATAAAGATAATCGCCGACATGGACGATCAGGTCGGGTTTCAGCCCGGCCGCGGCGGCCGCCAATTGCGGGAAAGGCCATTGGGCGGGATCGTTGCAGGCCTGCAGCGCCGCGCCCTTGATGCGGCAGCCGGTATCGCCCAGCACCAGAATGCGCTGCGGATCGGCCACCGGCACCGGCAAGGCGATGCCCGCCACCATGGCGCTGGCCGTACCGGCAGGGATCGCCGCGGCGCAGACCAGCGGGAAGTTTGCATTGGCGGGCGCGCGCACCGTCATCGGCGCATCGCCCTTGGGCGTGTGCAGGACGGGGCAAGCAGATTGCCCGGTGACCAGCCGCGCTTCATAGCCGGTGGCGGTGGCCTGCACCCAGGCGCTGTCGGCGGCGTGGGCCGAAACGGGCAGCAAAAACAGAAGAGCGAGAAGCTTTTTCATGGCCGGGAGCCTACCCGCCCCCCGCGCGCTAGAACAACCGCTTGAAGGTGACTTTCCAGAACCGTCCGATGCCCGGCAGGGCGCTGAGATTGGCGTAGGTGTCGGCGCCGGGCGTGAAATAGCGCTCGTCCCCCAGATTGTTCACGTTCACATCGGTTTCCCATACATCCCATTGGGCAAAGCCGCTGGCGTTTATCGTGACATAAGACGGATAGACGATCGGGCCCGGCACGGTCTGCTGGGTGTGACCGACATAGGTGCCGCCGAGCGTGCCGCCCCATACGCCCCAGTCCTGCGGATCGCTGGTCCAGGTGAGATAGGGGCTGATCACGGCATGCGGCACCAGCGTGTCTTCATAATCCCCGCCGCGTCCCGGCAGGCTCGAAAAATCAAACACGACATAGCTGCCGCCAAAGCCATTCTGCGGGGTGACGCCATAGCTGCGCGCCGGCACATAGGAGAAGCTCTTGTCCGGGCCCTTGATGGTGGTGTGCTGCAGCGAGCCTGCCAGGGTCAGGCTGAGATTGGGCGTAGCGACATAGCGCAGCTCCAGTTCGGCGCCCTTGGCGCGGGTGCCGCGCACGCTGGTGACGCCGCCGCCCTGCACCAGCTGGGTCCGGTTCTGGACGTACCAGTCCAGGCTGCCCTGCAGGTGATCGTCCAGGGCAGTGAACTTCACCCCGGCTTCGTTGAGGAAACTGTTCGACAGCCAGGCATTGCTGGCCAGCAGGCTGGTGGAAACCTGGGACGCCTGGCCGATCTCCATCGCCGAGGACTTGGCCGTGGTGACGTAAGGCACAAGGCCCCAGGGCGTTTTGTAAGACAGCGAGGCCGACCAGGTGAAACGTCCGTCATGGCCGCGCCCCGAGCCCGGCGCATAGGCCAGCACCCCGGCATCCACCGAGCGCACGGTATAATCGTCGTAGCGGCTGCCCACGGTCAGATCGAGACTGTCGTCCCAGACAAGATCGCTGGTGACGAACGCACCGGCATCGGATGTGTTGGTGCGCACATCATTTTCCCAACCCAGCCCCACCACACCGGCCGGATCGACATTGAACGGCGAGTCGATGATGTCGTTGGCGGCCGGCCCAACGGAAATGTCGCGCCGGTCCAGGGCGATGGCGCCGCTGTTGAAGCTCTCCTTGCCGATGGCATGGACATACCGATAGGAGCCGCCGGCCACCGTCTGGGTTTTCAGAAGGCCGAAGTCGCGCTTGAGATCATAGCGCAGCCGCGCCTCGCCGATCTGGGTGCGGTAGGAACCGGGAAAGCCGTAAGAGACAAACCGGTCATTCTCCAAACTGTCGCCGAACAGTTGCAGGCGCAGGCTTTCGCCTTCGCCCAGCACCTTGGCCGCTTCCAGAATAACGGTGTGGGTGGCGGTGCCCGAAAAATCCACGCCCCTGGCGATATAGACGGTGCGCGGACCGATGGTGGTGGTGCCCACCCCCGTATCCAGCTTGTGCGCGGCGTCGCTGCAGCCGGCACAGGCCAGCGCCACGAATTTGGGATCGAAGAAATAAGGATTGCCGCCCAGCTCATTCAGCGTCAGCCGGCCATTGCCGTCGGCGTCCTTCAGCGAGGTGTTGCGGCCGGTGATGTAGGTGCCATTGTCGATCAGCGCCTGGGTCAGCCGGTTCCAGCCCGGCGTCTGCACGTCGCCATTGGAGTGGTAGTACATATAGTCGGCGGCAAAGGACCAGTCGCCGTCGGCCAGGTTGCCGGACAATTCCACCAGCTGATGGCTGGGATGGATGCCGCGATAGAAGCTGTAGCTGTCGTCCACCTCGCCATAGGCGTGGATGCCGCCGGCCGCCCCACCGATATCGACCGGTGCGCTGATCTGGGCGGTGGCGTTGCGCTTGGAATAGCTGCCATAGGTGACGGTGACTTCGCCGCCCGGTGCATCGCTGGCGGCAGTGGATTTGGGAATGAAGTTGACCAGCCCGCCGACTTTGCCCACGCCATAGATGGGCGATGGCGGGCCGCGCAGGATCTCGATGCCGGCCGCATCGCTGAGCGGCGTCGAATAGGTGCCGCGGTTCTCGGCCCGCTTGAAGCCGCGGAAGTAATTCTCCGCCAGGGTGCCGCGCAGCGACACCGCACCTTCGACACCATAATAGCTGGCTGTATAGGCCGACGGCGTGATGGCGGTCAGATCATTGACGCCGGTGATGCCGTACCGCGCCACGGTGGTGTCGCTGACCAGGGTGAGACTGCGCGGGGTTTCGATCAGCGGCTTGTCCAGCCCGAAGGCCGCCGTGTTGCTGCCGGCCTGCAGCAAGTGAACCGGATCGCCGGTCACCGTCACCGATTCCACGCCCTGCGCCCGCGCAGGCATGGCAGCCGCCAACCCGGCGAGCCCCGCCCAAACAATCAGTCTCATTCTCATGGCGCGTACATAGTCATTCCCAGCCGAAATGTCATGTAACATTTTACGTCACTTGTCCAACAAGTAGTACTTGTGGTCTCACATTTTTGTTAGTGATTTGTTTCTAAAGGGATTTCTTCCAGCCAGCCGCAAGGACCGCACTGGAGACAATCATGGCGCCGCTCATTTCCAGCGCCTGCAGGGCGTGGCGGTGCAGGTCCGGTTCATAGGCGGCGCAGGCATCCGACGCGATGACGATCTGGAAATCCCGCTCGAACCCATCCCAGGCCGAGGACGCCACGCAGCATTCCGTGGTCAGGCCGGCCAGCACCAGCGTGTCGACGCCAGCGGCTTGCAACTGCTCGGCCAGGCCGGTGCGGGCGAAGGCGCTGTAGCGGGTCTTGGACACCACGGCCTCACCAGCCTGGGGCTGCGGTCCGATAAAGTCGGCACCGCGCGTGCCTTCCACGCACAGCGCTTCGTCCCCGCCCGATGGTGTCAGCAGCCGCACGAAGATGACTTTGACGCCTGCGGCGCGCGCGGCTTCCACCAGGCTTTCGGCGTTCCCCAACGCCGCTTGCGGCGCGGTCATGTCCATGCCGCGGCACGCCATCTCGCCATTGGGGCTGCCGAAGTCCACCTGGCAATCGATCACCAGCAGCGCGGTACGGCCGGCCGTCATGCGAAAGCCTTGCGCAGGACAGGAAGAATTTCACGCCCGGTGACGCGCAGACCGTCGGCATAATCGTCGAAGATGAACATCAGTCCGTCGATCTCGCAGTCCCTCAGAAAGGCTTCGATCTTGGCGGCGCAGGTGGCAGGCGCACCCACCGCCGTCTGGGTCATGAACGCGCCCTGCGCCCGCGCGGTCATGGCATTTCCTTCAACGCCATAGCTTTGCAACATGCCCAGCACCGCGCCCTCGTCCAGGCCGTCTTTATACGTCTGCGCCCGTGCTTCGGCTTCCGTATCGGTCGGCGCGGTGATGACCGTCATCATGCAATAGGTGCGGATGGTCTTGCCCAGTTCCGCCGCCAGCGCCCTGGCCCGGCGCGAGGCTTCGCGGATCTCGCCTTCGTCGCGGCCGCCGATAAAGCAGCCATCCGCCTCGCGCACGGAAAATTCAAAGCCGCGCTGGGATTGACCGGCGCAGATCAGGAATGGGGTTTGCAGCGGCTTGGGCTCGCTGACGCAATCCCGGAAATCGAAAAACTTGCCCTTGAAGGACACGCTGGGCTCGGTCCAGAGCCGCTTGACGATTTTGGTCCATTCCTCGGTCAGGTCGTAGCGCGCATCATGGTCCAGCGAGGCATCCCAGGCATCCATTTGCTCGAATTCACCACGGTAAGCGCCGGCCACGATGTTCAGCCCGGCGCGGCCCCCGGAGATGTGATCCAGGGTCGCGATCATCTTCGCCGCCACCGCCGGATTGTGCAGGATCGTGTGCAAGGTGGCCCAGACTTTTACCCGGCTGGTAATCGCGGCGATGCCCGCCAGCATGGTGACCGCTTCCAGGCTACGGCCCCAATGGCCGGTGTCGCCGCCAAAGCCGCGCCACTTGCCCATCGCCATGACAAAATCCAGGCCTTCGGCCTCGGCCAGCAGCGCGGCCTGCCGGTTCTGTTCCCAGCCGCCATCCAGCACCGGGGTGTTGCGGCTGACGATCCAGCCGCCGTTTGCGATGGGCAGGAAGACGCCGAACTCCTTCATGTCCCGCTCCGGTGCGGCGGGCGCATGATGACCACCGCCAGCATGACCAGCGCCACGGCGATCGAAAGTGCGATGAAGAAGGGCAGGAAGCTGCCGGTATGGTCACGTGTCAGGCCCGCCAGGGTCGGCGCCACGGCGCCGGTTGTGGCGATCAGGTTGACGGTGGAGAACAGCTCGAGATACGGGCCGCGTCCAAAGTAGTCCAGCAGCAGGATGGTGGCGGCAAAGAAGGTCAGCCCGTAACCGATGCCGATCCCCGCAGCATAGACCAGCATCATCGGCACGTCGCGCGCCGTGCCCAGCGCCAGCAGGCCCGTGATCAAGAAGCCCAGCGATACCGCCAGCAAGATCCTGGCATTGATGAAGCGGGTGAGGATGCCGCCGGCCAGCCGCGCCGCCGAATTCAGCAACCCCTCCACGCTGAGCATGGAAATGGCGACGGCCGCCGCCACGCCATTCTGGGTCAGGTGTGCCACCGACACGGTGTTGGCGGTGATGCCGCAGAACAGGAAGGCGGCATAGGCGGCGGCGATGATCCAGAACTGGCGGGTCTGCAACGCATCGCGCAGGGTCCAGCTTTCGGTGGAGATGTCGGGATCGGCTTCCGCCTCCGCCCCGATATTGGTCTTGGCATCCACCAGCAACGCCGCCGCGATGCCGGTCGCCACCACCAGGGCGCCCGCCACCATCCAATAGTCGCGCCAGCCCAGGTCGTGGCCCGTCACGAGCAGGTAGAGCAACGGACCCGCCACGCCGCCCAGCCCGCCGATAGTAAAGAACAGGCCGATGGAAAAGGACGGCCGCGCAAAAAGCCGCGACAACAGATAGGTGCCGGGCACCGAATCCAGCAGCGTGAAGCCCAGTCCCGCCAGCGAGGCCCCGGCGAAATACATGATCAGCCCGTCGGTGCGCGCCAGGCACAGAAAGGCCAGCCCCATCACCACCGACCCTGTCAGCAGGCAGGCGCGCGCGCCGAAGCGGCGAATGAGCGTGGCGGGTACGGCGCTGGTGACGCCGTTGAACAGGCCGAGCAGGCCAAAGCCCGTGCCGGCCTCGGTCCAGCTCCAATGCAGCTCAGCGACCATCGCCGGCAGGGCCAGGCCCAGGGAGGCATAGGTCGTGGCGGTGATGATGAAGAACAGGGCGCTCATCAACCCCAGCGTCAGCCAGGCGCGCCCGCCGGTACCGGTCATCGCTTTTTTAACGGCCTTCCAACGTGCGTTTCATTTCGGCGGGAAAGTCGCCCAGTACCTTCAGCATTTCGGCGCGGGCGCGTTCCACGTCGCGGCTGGCGATGGCGTCGGCAAGGCCGCGATGCTCGTTCAGGGCGGCGATGCCGTCGTCGGAAGACGGCCCGCGCATGGCATAGAGCCAGTAGCGCGCGGTCTGGTGATGCAATGTCACCACCATCTTGGCCAAGGCGCGGTTGTGGCTGGCGGTAGCGACGGCGACATGAAACGCCTCGTCCATCGCGGCCAGCGCGGCCTGGTCATTGTCATGGACGGCCGCTTCGCCGTCATCAAGGGTGGCGCGGATGGCGTCGATCTCCGCCTCGCTGGCATGCTGGGCGGCGAGCCCGGCGCAATGAACCTCGACTAGGCAGCGCGCCTCGAAAGCTTCGCGCGCGCCCATCAGGTCCAGCGGCGCCACCGAGGTACCGACCCGGGCACGGCGCACCACCAGTCCTTCCAGCGCCAGGCGCGCCAGGGCTTCGCGGATGCCGGCCAGCCCCCCGCCATAGCGGCGCGCCAACAGATTCTCGTCCAGCTGTTCGCCGGGGGCCAGGGCGCCGATGATGATATCCACCAGGATGCGCTGGTACAGGCGCGACTTCAAAAGCCGCGGCGACCATTCGTCCAGCCGCGCGCCGACGTCCTTTTCGCGGGGATTCGCCATGCCCTACCTTCCGGGTGGGAGAATGGGGATGCCCCCCCGGAATGGCAAGGGCGGCATTTCTGCCGCCCCCGTATTCATTTGAAGTTGATCTCAAAAACATAACCGGCACTGGGGCTTCCGGTGCCCTCAAAGCCGGGCGGGCCGACCCCGGCGTCGCAGGAAATCAGCTTGCCATTGTGCATGGCCAGGCCATGGGCGTCGGCGGTGCCGTCCTCAAACTCGGCCGTCTCCAGCAACTGGCCGGTGGTGGCGGAATACTTCATCAGCCCGCAGGTGGTGGTGTGGTGCAGCTTGCCGTTCTGCATGACATAACGGTTGATGTCCGACGAGCCGGTCACCATCCAGATCGCGCCGCCCGGATGGCTGTCATCCCAGGCGATGCCGTGCCAGCGCGCGGTGGTGATGGGGATCATGAATTCCGGCGCAAAGGTTTTGGGGTCGACCCGCAGAATGCCCTTGATGCGGTTGGCCACGATCCACAGCTTGCCGTCATGGAACATCAGGCCGTGGCAACCGCCGCCATTGTCGGCCGGGCCCAGCGGGATCTGGCGATGGCTGACGGTGCGCCCGTTCATGTCCACCTCGTACACGCCTTCGGGTCCGCCATTGGCGCCCATCCAGACATGGCCATTGCCGAAGGCAAGACCCGAGGTGTTGTAGGAATCGGTCATCACCGTCTTGAGCTTCTTGCCGTTCCAGTCGAACAGCCAGGCCGCTTCCTTTTCGTGCTTGCCGCTCTGGCCATAGCCGGCCGCCTTCTGCTCGGCGACCCAGACGCCTTCGGGCACCACCGCCACGCCATTGGGATAACCGTCCGGCACCTTGAACAGGTTCCGGGTGGTCACCTTGCGGTGGGGAATGTCCTTCTTGGGCGCGGGCGCCACGGCGCCCAGGTCCTTGCCCTTGGGATAGGATTGCGCCAGCGCGCCAGTGATGCCGGCGGCGGTCAGCCCGAGGCCCGTGAGAAATTCGCGTTTGCGGATGGTCATTTCATTCTCCCAAAAAACCCGAAAAAAAGGGCGCCCACCGGTGGTGAGCGCCCTTCGTGATTGTCGTCTAGCCAACCATCAGTTGGGCAGCGCGAAGGCCACCAGCTGATCCGACAGGCGCGGCGTCAGGATGCCGTTGCCGCCGGCGGCGAACGCCACATACTGCTTGCCCTTATAGGTATAGACCGCAGGCTGGGCCACGGCCGGCGCATCCACGATGTGCTTCCACAGGACGTTGCCGGTCTTGACGTCGATGGCGCGCACGCGCGAGTCCATCGAGGCGCCGATGAAGACCAGGCCACTCTTGGTGATGGCCGGAGCGCCGATGGTGATCGAGCCCCAGCTTTCGGGCATGTAGAAGCCCCACTTCTGGACCTGGCCGACGGGCTTGCGCCACAGCAGCTTGCCGCTGTTCATGTCGTAGCTGGACATGATGCCGTAAGGCGGCGCCCAGCAGGGCATGCCCCACATGTTGAGGAAGTTCTCCAGCTTGAAGCCATAGGCCGAACCCTGCTGGGCGGCATAGCCATCCCTGGCCCGAAGCGCGTTGCCATACTTCTTGTCGGCCTCGGCACGCGGCACCAGGGTATAGATCTGCGGCACCAGATTGGAGTTCACCACATAGGTATTGGTGGTGGGATCCAGCGCGCCGCCGCCCCATTCCACGCCGCCCAGGGTCGCGGGCCAGGAGATCGAGCCGCGCACGGACGGGGGCGTATAACGGCCCTCGTCCCGGATGCGGGCCTTCCAGCGGCTGCATTCCCCGAAGCTGAGAATGTCGGCCAGCTTGGAAACCGGCGGCATGTGCTCGGCCACCAGGGGTTCGGGATACGGCACGAAGGGCTGGGTCTTGGACGCAACTTCGCCCGCAATGTCGGAGGCCGGATAGGCCTTTTCCACGATGGGCCAGACCGGCTCGCCGGTGTTGCGGTTCAGAACCACCATCAGGCCCATCTTGTTGGCCTGGATCAGCGCCGGAATGACCTGGCCGTCCTTCTTGATGTCGACCAATGTCGGCGCGGAGTTGATGTCCACGTCCCAGATGTCGTGATGCACAAGCTGGCGGGCCCATTTCACTTCGCCCGTCTCGGCATTCACCGCAACGGTCGCCGTGGCATAGGGCATCTCCTTCAGCCGGTCGCCGCCATAATAGTTCGGGCTGGGCGAGGATGTCGGCAGGAAGGCGAGGCCCGTTTCCGGATCCACCGAAATGCCGGCCCAGACATTGGCGGTGCCGGTTTGGTTCATCATGTCGTCGGGAATGATGTTGAAGGTCCATTTCAGCGCGCCGGTGCGCGCGTCGATGCCATAGACGGTGCCGGGATTCTCGGTCTTGTAGACCCAGTCATTGCCGGCCCAGCCCAGGATCAACGTGTCCTTGTAGACGGCAGGCGGCTGGATCAGACCGATCTTCCACTTGCTGTTCTTGGTCGCCCAGGCATTGACGTCGACCACGCCGTTCTTGCCGAAACCGGAACAGGGCTTGCCGCTGTCGGCGTCCACGCCATGCAGCTCGCCGGTCATGGTGCCGACATAAACCATCTTCTGGCAGGCGCCGGCGGTCGGATTGGCGGCGGCCCAATAAGCGACGCCGCGATTCTTCAGGCCCTGATTCTCGTCACCGTTGTTGCCATTGGCGGAATATTTCCACTTCATCTTGCCGGTATCGGGCTCGACCGCGAAGATGTTGTACTTGGGCGTGCCGACATAGACGGTGTTGTTCGCGAACAGCGGCGTGGCGCCCCAGGTGGTGGAATGGGCGCCGCTGGACACGTCACCGGTGTGGAACTCCCACGCCATCTTCAGGCCCTTCACATTGTCGGGCGTGATCTGGGTGGCGGTGGAATATTTCTGCGCCTGCTGGTTGCCGCCGAACGCATCCCAGGTCTGGGCGGGATCGCTGTTGCCGCCTTGCGCGGTGGCGTGCTGCATCGGAACCAGGGTGGCGGCGGCAGCCGCGGCCGCGAGGCCAAGGGCGCCAAGGACGAAATTTCTAATCTTCATCTTCGACCTCATCGATCTCAACGCTGCGTTCGGCGGCGTCGCCGATCACGTTTATCAGCCAGCCAATCAACGCCAGGGCCTGGGCGGCCATGATGACGGGGCTTTCCAGGAAATAGCCGGCAACGGACGAACCGATGATGTCCAGGAGGATGGACACCACCAGGAAGCCCTGCAGGAAACAGCCGCGATTGGCGACCAGGCCCATGGTCAGCGAGGCCAGCAGCATCAACAGGCCGGCGACCGCCACGGTGATGACGCCGCCGGTGCCGATCAGGCCGGTTTCGGGCGTGTAATAGTCATAGACGCATATGGCCATGGTGATCAGCGATGCCAGCATGATCAGCCACGCGCCGCGCGTGGAATGTCTTTGAGTCAAAGGCCCCTCCCCCAAATGAACGATACTTGTTTTGCCTGATACTAGCGGGCTTTGCATCCCAAACAAAAGGGGGCGCGATACCAACGCCCTTCGCACTAGCAGCATTTCAGGGCTGCGCGGGTGCGCGTTTCTTCCATTTGTAGATGCGCTGGCTGTTGCGCCAGAAATATTTCTCGGCCTGCGGACGCGGGCGCCCCGAGAAATAATCCCGCATCAGGGTCAGGGCCTCTGGAATTGTGGCTGTGCCCACGCTGTTGGGCCAGTCGCCGCCAAACATCACCCGGTCTTCACCGAACGCGGCCATCAGCTGGTCCAGACGCGCCCGCGGCGCGGTCACCGTGACATTGTTTTCATCCTTGTGCCGAACCTGGGAGAGCTTGATGACGAAGTTGGGCCGCTGCGCCAGCTCGTGGATCAGGGAATCATAAAGCGCCTGCTGTTCGGGCCTGGGGTCGAGCGATGGCATGTGATCCATCACCACTGCCAAGTCGGGCGCCGCATCCATCGCCAGCAACGCACCGCGGAGCAGATCGAACGACGGATTGGCCATGTCCAATGTCTGACCGGTCTGGGCCAACAGCCTCAGGCCCTCGGCCATGCCGGGCTTGAGCACCTGCTTGCCGTTTTCCATCTGCCACACGCGCGCATAGCGGATGCCGCGCCAGAGCGGGTCCCTGGAAAACCGGTTCAGATATTCGCCGAATTCGGGCCTGGACGGATCCAGGCTTCCCACCACCCCAACGAAGATCGGATCAGAGGCGGCACGCTCCAGGATCCAGAGATTGTCCTCGATCCAGGGACTGGCCTCGACCACCACCGCGCCGACAATGCCGGTGCCGCCGATCTGCCGACGATAATTCTCCGGCAACGCCATCTGCGGCGGCTGACCCTTGGGGCCCGCATAGGGCACGCCCTGGGGACGGCTGGGATCGAACAGGTGCACATGGGTGTCGATGACGGGGATCGCGTCATCCGCGAAAACGGGCGCGGAGACAAAAGCCCCCGCACCCGCCAGGAATGTCCTGCGCTGCATGACTAGTGAAGGGAAATCTTCTGCACGCGCCAGGCGCCCATCTCGGCGACATACAGCTCGCCCGCGGTGCGGCAGTCGATGGCGTTCACGCCATTGAACTCCCGGAGCTGCCGGCCCGCCCGGCCGAACTTGCCGGCCACGGTGCCGTTCAGTTCCAGCTTGTAGATCTCCCCGCCCGCATCGATGTCGTTCACCGGGTTGGAGTTGGAGGCATAGAGATACTGGTGCGCGCCGGGCGAAATGCAGATCGCCTGGGGGTTTCCGGCAGCAGTGATGCTGTTCTTGAAGGTGCCGTTGTTGTCGAACACCTGGATGCGGTTGTTGCCGCGGTCGGCGACATAGACATTGCCGGCCGCATCCACCGCGATGCTGTGGGCGGTCTTGAACTGGCCATCGGCGGTGCCGCGCGAACCCCAGCTTTTCACAAACACACCGTCACGGGTGAACTTGGCAACACGGGCATTGCCGGTGCCGTCGGCCACGAAGATGTTGCCGTCATTGTCCCAGGCCACGTCGGTGGGCCCTTCGAACAGGTCGGCCTGCATGCCGGAGGCCGGGGCAGCGCCCGCGGCGGCGCGGCCCATATTGGGCGTGGCCGGCACATCGACCGATTCCGGCTTGCGGCCCAGCATCAGCTTGATGCGCAGCTGGGGATCGAACTTGATCACCATGCCGCTATAGGCATCGACGATCCAGACATTGTCGTTCCGGTCCACCCGCACCGCGGCGGCGGCCAGCGCGCCGTAGAGATTCTTGCCCACCGAGCGGACAT
>CANGRN010000006.1 GCA_947455695.1 Alphaproteobacteria bacterium | reverse complement strand
GAAACCCTGTGCTTCGCTGGCCGACAGAATCTGCGAATAGACCGCGCCCATCAGGCGGGGCGTCTTGATTCGCCCCCTGGGACGCGCCGACAGGATGCGCTGGGCCTGGTCATAATGATGATGGGCCTGTGCCGCCACCTTGCGGCACACCGCGTCGATCTGGGGCTTGTTCACGATGGCCTGCACATCCAGCGAGCGGCAGCAGTCCATCTCCTGCAGATATTCGCGCGGCAGGTAGAGCCGGCCGATGGCGGCGTCCTCGTCGATGTCGCGCAGGATGTTGGTCAGCTGCAGCGCGCGGCCCAGATGGTGCGCCAGCTCGAAGCCCGGCCCCTCGTCCATGCCGAACACCTTGATGGACAGGCGCCCCACCGCGCTGGCCACCCGGTCGCAATACAGGTCCAGGGTGGCCAGATCGGGCGCGACGATATCCTCGGCCACGTCCATGTCCATGCCGTCCAGCACCGCCAGGAAATCTTCCAGGCGCAATCCATATTGCGCGATGGCCGGCGCCAGGAAGCGCACCTGTTGCGCGACGGTGCCGGCATACAGGCCGCGCAGGTCGGCGCGCCATTGTTCCAGCTTTTCATGGCGCTCCGCGCGGGTGCCGACGCCATCATCGGCAATGTCGTCCACCTTGCGGCAGAAGGCATAGATGGCGAACATGGCATCGCGCTCTTCGGCCGGCATCAGCCGCATGGCCAGATAGAAGGAGCTGCTCTTGGCCTTCTTCTGCACGGCCTTGGCGGCGGGGGCGCCGATATTCTCTGCATTGGTCATCTGGGGCGTCTCAGGCGCATCAGCGCGAAGGAAGGAAAGCGTTTCAGGAACAGGGCCGCCACGTCCATCTTGGAATGATGCACGGGCTGGCTGAGCGGGTCGCGGTTCATCAGCATGGTATTCAGGTCATCGGCCAGGGTCTGGATCAGGTCCACTTCCAGCGCCAGCCGGCCGTCTTTTATACCGCGCGCGAAGGGGCGCGAAGTCTCCAGAAGCCCGGCATTCCGGCGCGCCAGCCCGGCGATCACCAAAGTCAGGGCTGGATTGGCTTTATTCTGGCCCAGCGCCTCCACCCCGATCCCGGCCAGCAACGGCTCCGGGATATAGACCCGGTTCAGTTCGCGGTAATCCTTGGCGCAGTCCTGCAGGTGGTTGATCACCTGGAGGGCGGCACACAGGGCGTCGTTGGCCGGCCACAGATCACGGCTTTCGCCATGCACGTCCAGCACAAAGCGGCCCACCGGCATGGCGCTGTAGCGGCAATAGTCGATCAGATCGTCCCAGTCCCGGTAGCGCAGCTTGGTGCAATCGCGGCGGAACGCTTCCAGCAGGTCCAGCGCATGCACCGGCGACAGGGTGCGCTCTTTCAAAATTTCGCGCAGCTTGACGCCTTCGGGCACCGCATCGCTCTCCCCCACCAGGCTGGCGCGCATCTGATCCAGCAGCGCCAGCTTTTCATCGGGCGCGGCTGTGGCGCTATCGGCCACATCATCGGCGGCGCGCACGAAATGGTAGAAGGCCATCACCGGCGGGCGATGCTTCGGCGCGATCAGGATAGAGGCGACGGGAAAATTCTCGTCCTTATGGCCCTTGCCCGACTGGAGTTCAGCGACGCTGCTCATGCCGCGCCCTTTCCGGCATCCGCCTGGGCCCGGCCCTTCCACATGCCGCCCTTGCCCGACCAGTACTGGACGGCCGACTGCAGGGTGAAAGCCGCATAGAAAATGCCGATCAGCGGCAGGGCCAATCCCCATAGCGGCGACAGGCGGTAGAAGCGCAGCATGGGCTGGTAAATCAGCGCCATGATGATCCAAGCCAGCCAGCCAGCCAATTGCGAAATGCCCCAGGCGAACAGTGCCGTCATCACCGGCGCCAGATAGACCAGCGCCAGGCCCAGCATGGTGCCGGCCAGCACCAGCGGCGAATAACCCAATTGGGCATAGGCGCTGCGCGTCACCATATGGCGGATATCGGCGATATGGGGATAGGGCCGCAAGCTGACAGCGCGGTCGGTAAGCCCCAGCCAGATGGAGCCCTGCCGCTTCATTGCCCGGCCCAGGGCGCAATCGTCGATGATGTTGTGCCGGATGGCGGCAATGCCGCCGGCTTTTTCCAGCGCCGCGCTATTGGCCAGCATACAGCCGCCGGCCGCCGCGGCCACGGGGTTGCGCGGATTGTTGACCGCGCCGAACGGAAACAGCATGTCGAAGAAAAACACGAAGGCGGGAATCAGGAAATGCTCGGCCGCCGATTTGCAGTTGAGCCGCGCCATCAGCGACACCAGTACCCGGTTGCCATCCCTGGCGCGCGACACCAGCATGCGCAGATTGTCCGGAGCATGGGCGATGTCAGCGTCGGTGAACCACAGGTAATCCGGCTTGAAGGCGGCGGCGTAATCGCTGCCCTGGCTCATCGCCCACAGCTTGCCGGTCCAGCCCGAGGGGCGCGCCGCGCCCGTCAGCACCGTCAGCCGCTCGGAATTCAGCGCCCGCGCCAGCGCGCCGGTTCCGTCGCCCGACTGGTCGTCCACCAGCACGATGCGAAACTCGCCAGGATAATTCTGGGCGATCAGGCTGCCGATGCTGCGATGGATCACATCCGCCTCGTCGCGTGCCGGCACCACGGCCACCACAGACGGCCAGGCATCGGGCTCGGCGAGCGGCTGCGTGTCGCGTTCGCGCAGCAGCCAGAAGCCGTTGTGGAACAGCAGCAGATAGAGCCAGATCAGGAGCGGCAGGAAGCCGAACAGGATGCCCGCAATCATGCCAGATATCCGTTCTCACGGAACCAGCTCAGCGCATCCTTCAGGCCTTCGCGATAGGGCCTTGCGGTATAGCCCAGATCGCGCCTGGCCTTTTCGCTGCTGAAGAACATGCGATAGCGCGACATGCGGAGCGCATCGGCGGTGAGGAACGGCTCCTTGCCGGTCACGCGGGCAACCGCTTCGGCCGCCCAGGCCAGCGGGAACAAGGGCGCGCGCGGGATCTTGATGGTGGGCGCCTTGCGACCCGACAAAAAGGCGATATCGCCCAGCATGGTCTGCAGGGCCACGTCCGTACCGCCCAATATGTAATTTTCGCCGATCTTGCCCTTGTCCAGGGCCAGCAGATGGCCGTTCGCCACATCATCGACATGCACCAGGTTGAGTCCGGTATCGACAAAGGCCGGCATGCGCCCCGTGGCGGCCTCGACGATGATGCGCCCTGTCGGCGTGGGCTTGATGTCGCGCGGACCGATGGGGGTGGACGGCGCCACGATGACGGCGGGAAGCCCCTCCTCCCGCACCAGGCGTTCCACTTCGCGCTCGGCCACCAGCTTGCTGCGCTTGTAAGCGCCGATCACGCTTTGCGGCGTGTGGCGGGAATTCTCATCCACCGCGGCATCACCCGGCTTCAGGGCCGCGACGGAGGAGGTATAGACCACCCGTTCCACACCGGCCTTCAGCGCCGCGCCCATGGTCGCCCTGGCGCCCTGGAAATTGTTGCGTTCGATCTCGCCCGGATCGCGCGCCCAGAGGCGATAATCGGCCGCGACATGGAACAGATAGCGCGCACCTTTCAGCGCGGCGGTCATCGAGGCCTCATCGCGCATGTCGCCGACCACCGGTTCGCAATGCAGCTTGGCGATATTGAGCCGGTTGGCGGTGGGTCGCATCACCACCCGCACATGCAGGCCGCGCGCCACAAGCGCCCGCGCCACGGCCGAGCCGACGAACCCGGATGCTCCGGTGACCAGTGCGATATCAGACATTGGCGAACGCCTTTCGGCTTTCCACGCTTTGCCAATAGATCAGCGCCGGCACGCCGATCACGATCTCGCGCGCCCGCTTGAGCAGCGACACCGCCACACCCATCTCCGCCGGCAGGCCGAACAGCGGCGCCAGCATGGCGTAACCCCATTCCTGCACCCCGATGGCGGCGGGCACAGGCGCGGCGATGCTGCGCAAGGTGCACAGCAGGGCTTCCAGCGCCACGGCATTCAAAAAGCCGATCTGCCCGCCCACCAGGCGGAAGGAAATGAACGTCCCCACACCGGCCCCGATCCAGGCCAGCAGATGCAGCGCCGCCGACACCGCCAGACGGCTCTTGGAGCTGTACAGTTCCGTGATCGCGGCGTGAAACGGGACGCCCTGGCGCAGGGGGAAGAAGCGCGCGGCCATGCGCTCGGCCAGCCCGGCGCCTTTCTTCTGCAGGAAGATCAGCAGCGCAATCGCCGGAATCGCGAGCAGCAGCACCGCCAGCATGCCCTCGGTGACCGGTCCCGAACCTTCCAGGTGGCGGAACTGGGTGAAGCCCAGGCCCAGCCCGAAGGCCAGGAACACGACCTGCGCCATTGCTTCGGTGGTGGCGTCGCCGGCGACGGAAGCGGCGGCATGGGCCGGGCTCATGCCCTTCAACACCATCAGCCGCGCCGCGGCGACCATGCCGCCCACCGGCGAGAAGGGCGAAATCTCGGCGATGGAATCGCGCACCACGCGGGCGAGATAGAAATCGCGCACCGGCCGGCGCTCGGACGGCGGCAGCAGCGTGTACCAGGCAAAAGCAAGGCTGATGAACACAAGCAGCGCGAACAGGCACAACAGCGCCAGGCCACCGAAGCCGGCGCGCGCGACCGCCGCGAACACCGCGTCAAAACCGATGGTCAGGACCAGATAAACGGCCGCGATGACGCCAGCCAGCAGCGCGACAGCGACCCCGAGCTTTGGCGCCCACTTCATTACGCAGGAAGCGGCTTGGCGCGGAAACTCCACAAGCGCATGGCGCCCAGCGCGGTTTCCGCCAGCTGGGGCAGGAAGCTGGGGCGGAGCAATTCGGGCTCGAACACGTCCATGCGGCGGCGGTTTTCCGAATAGCAGTCTTCCAGGAAGCGGCGGAAGGTGAAGCCGTCCAGGAAAACGCTCGCCTGGGTGGCGGAAAATTCCTTGCCGTCGTTCAGCTCCTTGCCGCGCTTGGCGGTGCCCACCATGCGGCCCAGGGCGCGCATGTAATAGCGGAAGTCGGTCAGCGGCAGCAGCATGCGGGCGAGAAAGCCCTTCTGCGCCTGGTTATAGGCCATCCAGTTGACGAAGAAGACGATGTGACGGGTTTCTTCGTACATCAGGGTTTCGAAGATCTGGAACATTTCCTTGGGCAGGAATTGCGACTGCATGGCGATCTTGAAAACGCCGAAACCAAGAAATGAGTCCATGCATTCGCCGAAGCCGAAATCCTTGAAGCGGGTTTCGACATTGTCGCTGACATCTTCCAGCGGCCGTTCGGCGGCGTCGATATTGTATTTCTGGATCATCACCCGGAGCAGCTTGGCGTGGCGGGCTTCCTCGAAGCCCTGCAGCGCCACGGCTTCCTTCATCACCGGGTCTTTGATGGTCTTGACGAATTCGGCCACGATCGCGCCGGCACGGCGCTCGGTGTAGAAAACTTCTTCCCAGAACGGCACCGACTTCAGGCGCGCCAGCGCTGCCTCGTCCAGGTCCGGCCAGGGCAGCGTTTCCGGATCGAACTCGGTATAGGTCTGCATGAAATGCTTGCAGAAGGTGTCGCGGTGCTGCGGCGATCCGATTTTCATCAGGCGGCTTTCTTTTTCGGACCAATGAATTTCAGCGCCATGCGCGCCAGGAAAGGCACGAAACGCGGACGCTTCAAACGGTCGTCATAGGGCTTCAGGCGGCGGTCATTCTCGGCGACGCAGATGGCGATCAACTCGCCGACATCGATGTCCGACCCCAGCTGCGCGGCGCCGTTGACGGTGAAGTTGTTGTCCTGCTGACCATTGGACACGTCCGAGGCGATGCCCATGCGCTCATAGATCAGGAACAGCCAGACCGCGAGAACCTTCAACTCGAAATAGGGCCGGCGCCACCAGGGCATGTTGCGGCGGTGCCAGGCCACCCAGTTGACGAAGAACAGGATGTGGCGGGCTTCCTCGTTCACGACCGGATCGAAGGTCGCGATCAGCTCGGGCGGGAAATAGCCGGTGTCCTTGGCGGCCTTGAACAGACCGAAGGCAAAGAACGAGTCGATGCATTCGCTGTAGCCGGTGACCAGGAAGGCCCATTCCGGGTTCTTCGGCTTCTCATAAACCGGCTCGGGCGCCAGCTTGATGCCGTAAGCCTCGACTAGGTTGGCCAGCACATGGCGGTGGCGGCGTTCCTCGAAGCCGTTCAGCTCCACTGCCTTGCGCAGCAGCTGATCGGGAATGCTTTCGGCATAGGTGCAGACATTCAGGCCGGCGCGGTTCTCGGTCTGGACAGCGATGTCCCAGATCGGCAGCGCGGTGATGCGCTTCTCGGCTTCCTCGCCCAGCTTGGGCCAGTCCAGCACCGCCGGCTTGTAGGGGTCATGGGTGTCGAGCAGCGTCTTGCAGAACAGCCGCTTGTGCTCGTCCGAGCCGAACTTGATAGGACCGTCACCAGGCCAGGCGCCGGTATCACGCGTCAGGTCGGGGGGGATAGCGAAAGCCGGACTACTCATCGACGCTCCATTCTCGCACTGCAATACCCCTTTGACAGGAGCAATTGAACCCTAAAATGATCTCCGTCAAACTCAGCGCAAGTATTTGCTTTTATTGGACTTTAAAGTCGGAAAAACCGCCGGTTTTGATCCCTTTTGCAGCAAGGCTGGCCACCACCGCCGGATCGGTCAAAGCCGCCAGTTCCCCGGCATACTGATAACCCGGCGCCGAGCCCGGATACGGCCCGGTGGCCGGGTGGGTATAAATCTCGCTCAGGCCATCGGGCAGATGTTCGATCAACCCCGCCAGCCGCTTTCGCGTCATCGCGCCGGACCAGGCCAGGCCGAACACCGCATCGGGCGCGGTGATGCCGGCGCGGCGGAAGCGGCCGCGCAACGCGCGCGCAAACGGCGCGGTCAGGGCCACCACGCCGGAGGCCTTGTGCGGTTCGATCCTGCCCAGCACATCCTGCGGCTCCAGCGGTACGCGCGCACCCGTCACGCGATGGGTCTTGCCGATCTTCACGATCAGGGACGCGATGGTGGGGTGCAGGTGGAAATGCTTGTGGGCGTTGACGTGATCCAGCCGCAGGCCCGTGGCCTCGAACGCCGCGAACTGGGCTTCGATCTCGGCCGCCAGTTGCGCGCGCACTTTCGGGAAAAAGAACATTGCGGCGCCGGCGCGCGCCATGTCGGTGCGAAAATGACCGGTCGCATCGACCAGATCCGGCACCGCATCCCGCGGCAGGATCGGCCTGCCCTCGACCAACACCAGGTGAAGTCCGACGCGCAGCTCCGGCATGGTCTTGGCGCGCGCAACGGCGTCGCCGGCGTCAGCGCCGGCAACCATGAGACTGGCGGCGGAAAGAATGCCGTTCCGGTGCGCGCGTTCGACCGCCTCATTGACTTCGACAGCAGCGCCGAAGTCGTCGGCGGTGACGATGAGACGCCTCACTAGGAGACGATCATGTCTTCGCGGTTCTTGAGGAACTGGAAGAACTCCACGCCTTCGCGAAGGCGGCGCACCAGCATGTCGCGGCTGGTGAGCATCTCCTTGACGATCTCGGCGATCTTGGACGGGCGGAAATAGAACTTCTTGTAGAAGTCCTCCACCGAATTGAAGATCTCGGTATGGCCCAGGTGCGGATAGTTCAGCGGCGCAATCTGCGTGCCGTCGTCCGTCAACAGGTCCACGTCGGAGGCAAACCAGCCATTTTCCTTGGCCTGCTTGTACAGGAAGGTGCCCGGATAGGGCGCGGCCAGCGACACCTGGATGGTGTGCGGGTTCACATCCTTGGCGAATTGCAGCGTTTCCTGGATGGTTTCGCGGGTTTCCCCCGGCAGGCCCAGGATGAAGGTGCCGTGCACGACGATGCCCAGATCGTGGCAATCCTTGGAGAAGCGGCGCGCGACATCGACCAGCAGGCCCTTCTTGATGTTGTGCAGGATCTGCTGGTTGCCGGATTCATAGCCGACCAGCAGCAGGCGAAGGCCATTGGCCTTCATCACTTCCAGGGTCTTGCGCGGAACGTTCGCCTTGGCGTTGCACGACCAGGTGATCTTCAGCGGGCCCAGCGCCTTGGCCAGTTCTTCCACGCGATCGTGGTTGTCGGTCAGCGTGTCGTCGTCGAAGAAGATTTCCTTCACCTCGGGGAAATTGTCCTTCACATACTGCACGTCGCGCACCACGCGCTCGGTGGACATGAAGCGGTACTTGTGGCCGCCGATGGTCTGGGGCCACAGGCAGAAGGTGCAGCGCGACTTGCAGCCGCGGCCGGTGTACCAGGACATGTAGGGGTGCAGCAGGTAGCCGCCGAAATACTTCTTCACATCCAGCTGCTTGTAGTAGGGCAGCACCGACGGCAGCTTGTCCATGTCGACCAGGATTTCGCGCTCGGGGTTCGAGATGATTTCACCCGAAGCATTGCGATAGGTCAGACCCTTGATGGTGGACCAGTCCGCGCCTTCGGCGATTTCCTTGATGGTGAAGTCGTATTCATTGCGCGCCACGAAATCGAGTTCGGGGCAGGCCTGCATGCTCTCCATCGGCTCGACCGCGACCTTGGCGCCGATGAAACCGATCTTGGCGGTGGGATTGAGGGCGCGGACAAGGCGCGCGCTCTTGCAG
Source organism: Alphaproteobacteria bacterium (assembly GCA_947455695.1). GTDB lineage: Bacteria > Pseudomonadota > Alphaproteobacteria > Micropepsales > Micropepsaceae > Rhizomicrobium. The sequence goes on along the minus strand of CANGRN010000006.1, from coordinate 7,329 downwards.
TCGGACTTGAAGCTGGGCGTGGAGGTGTGAATGACGATCAGCTCATGGGCCTTCACATCGTCTTCGATGTCCTTGAAGGACAGGTTGTGCGGCGGGGCGTCGATCAGGCGCGAGCCGGGCACCATCGCCGCGGCCTGGGCCAGCCAGGTGGGAAACCAGAAGCTCTTCACTTCCCGCTTCATCTGGTACCGCGCGCCGGCGCCGCCGTCATAACCCTCGAAAGACGGGGCCTGCAGGAAAAGGGACTTCATCATCGTCATACCTCTGGGCCCGGAAAACCGGGAACAAGTGGGAACTTTTCAGATCTTCAGACCTGGGACATCGCGCCCGAAGGCTCTACCGCAAAGTGCGTCCCGCGCCAATGCACGGTTTCGCCGAACAGCGAGGCCACAAAGACCGCGAAACTCAGCAGGTCGCGCAGCGGCATCAGCCAGTACGGCCCGCCATTGGTGCCAAAATGCCCGTCAATCCGGGCTTTCAGCAAGAGCCGCGCGCCCAGCGATGCGGCCAGCAGAGCCAGGCTGACAGCGTTAGCATCCAGGAACAGGGCAGCCATCAGGGCAAAGACGAAGCCATGGGTGACAAAACTGCCCAGGTGACCGGCCGGATTGACCAGCCGGATGGTGCGGGTCCAGCGCAGCTCATGGCGTATCAGTTCCCGAACCGAATTTTCCGCCGCCGTATGGCCAACGCCCATCGCCGGGATTGCCAATGTGTAACCCTTGGCGCGCACGGCGCGGCCCATCTCGTAATCGTCGGCCAGCTGATCGGCGAAGGCCGCGAATCCGCCGACCTCGTCCAGGGTCTGGCGCTTGAGCGCGATGGTCGAACCAAAGCAGGGCGTGGCAAGGCCAAGGCTGGTGCCCAGCACCGCATTGGGCAGGAAGGTATAGGACATGCCCATCGCCGCCAGCGACGACCACAACCGGTGGCCATCCCTGGCCGGTTCGCCGGTATAGAGGCAGGTGACGATGCCGACACCGGGGCGCGCCAGCGCCGCGGTCACTTGGGCCAGCCATTTGGGGCCCACGGCAATGTCGCTGTCCGACAGCACCAGCGTGTCATGACGCGCGGACGGCAGCATATTGATCAGGTTGGAAATCTTGGCATTGGCGCCATACAGCGCCGTGTCCACCACGATGGCGGTGTCCCTATGCGGATACTTGGCCTGCAGAGCGCGCACGATGTCGATGGCGGGATCGGCCTGGTCATGCACGCCGAACAGGATCTGCACGTCGCCGGCGTAATCCTGGGCGAAGAAAGTCTCCAGGTTGCGCGCCAGATCGGGCTCGCCCTGGTGCAGGGGCTTGAGGATGGTGACAGCGGGACTTGCGACAGGCGCGCGCGGCGCTTCCTGCATGAAGCGGCCGACCAGTACAGCGGACAGCAGCGCATAGAAGGTGCCGACTGCTGCGATCGCCGCCAAAAACCAGCCGATATCCAGGAATAGCGAATGCATGGTCACGTCTGAGGAGCCCCCGCCCGTAGATACTTATTAAAACTCGGGCTGCGAGGGGGGAAGGGGCGTTTTCTGACAATTTGCGACAATTAAAATCCTGTCGCAATTTTGCCAACTCCTTGAAATCTAAAGTGTTAATCGTGACGCTTCGTCAAGTTTTTGTCCTGACAGGCCCTGCCCGGCTCCTATAGGGTGCCGCCATGATGACCACCCAGGAAAATCCGGCCCTTTTGCAGGCCCTCGGGACCGCGAGTCAGGCCCTGCGGATGGGCGATACCGGCGCGGCCGACCGGGCGCTGGCGCCCCTGCTGACACAGGAGGATCCGCACGTGCTGCACCTGGCCGGGCTGCTGCGCATGCACCAGCAACGCCATGAAGACGCCGCCGGTCTTTTTGCGCGCGCCCGCGCCGCCGATCCGCGCGCGGCGCTTCTGGCCTTCAGCCACGGCACGGCGCTGCGCTGGCTGCAGCGCAATGAGGAAGCGGCCCGGGCCTTCAAAGCCGCCATCGCATTGAAGCCCAATTATGGCGAAGCCTATTTCGAGGCGGTCAACACGCTCCAGGACTTGGGCGACCTGAAAGAAGCGGAGATTTTGGCGCGCCAATGGTTGCGGGTGATGCCGGAAAATGTCCGTGCGCGGCTGTCGCTGGGCGATGTGCTGCTGGCGGCCAGGCGACCGGCCGAGGCCGAAATGCCCTTGCGCGAAGCATTGGAGGGCGTGGCGTCGGCAGAGGGGCGCGGCACGCTGCACCAAAGACTGGGCCTGGCGCTGCGCCGGCAACACAAGAATGAAGAAGCGCTGACCCATTATGAAAATGCGGTGGCACTGGACCCCGATCCGGTATCCGAGGCCATCCGTGCGGAAATCCTGCAGGACCTGAAGCGCTATGACGAAGCGGTCCGGATATCGCGGGACCTGGTGACACGCGATCCGGCCAATCCGCAATGGCACAAATTCCACAACGACCTGCTGTACCGGCTGGGACATGAGGACTATCTCAAATCCTACGACCAGGCGCCGCAGACCGCTGAAATTCTGATGTCCAAGGCGTACTTCCTCACCCATGAAAAGCGCGGTGAGGAGGCTTTGGAGGTTTACCGCGCCGCCCAGGCGCTGGCGCCGGACGACAAGGCGGCCGCCACCGGGGTGGGAAATGCCCTGAACCTGATGAAGCGGCCGGCCGAGGCCCTGAAAGTTTTCGACGAGGTGATGGCCAGGTTTGGCGAAGACGCAAATCTTTTGAGCTGCGCCGCGGAAGGCGCGATCCTCGCGGGCGATCCGCAGCGCGGTGCGGCCCTGTGCGAAAAAAGCCTGGTGCTGGCGCCGCACGACCAGGTGGCGCTGGCCATGCTGGGCACCGCCTGGCGCATGCTGGGCGATGAACGCGACGAGGCGCTGAGCGGCTATGACACACTGATCAAGGCCTATGACCTGGAGCCGCCGGAAGGCTATTCCGACATGGAAAGCTTCAATGCCGAGCTGAATGCCTGGCTGGACCGGGTGCATCCCACCACCCGCGAATATCTGGACCAGTCACTGCGAAACGGCAGCCAGACGCCGGACAAGCTGTTTGGCGCCGGCCATGTGCTGGTGGAAAAAATCCAGCAGCGCATCCGCGAAGCGGTCGGCCGTTATATCGCCGAAATGAAGCCGGACGAGAGCCATCCCCTGCTCTCGCGCCGGGCGCGCGGTTTCGATTATACCGGCTCCTGGTCTTCGCGACTGAAAGACTGCGGTTTCCATACCAACCATATCCATCCCGAAGGCTGGATCAGCTCCTGCTATTACGTGGCGCTGCCCAAGGCGGTGGAGGATACGCAAGGCCGGCAAGGCTGGATCAAGTTCGGCGAGCCAGCGCTGGACGTGGACCTGAAAGACCCGATCCGCCGCGCCATCCAGCCGCGCGCCGGACGGCTGGTGCTGTTCCCGTCCTATATGTGGCACGGCACGGTGCCGTTCCGGGATACCCAGCCAAGGACAACGATTGCTTTTGACGCGGTCCCGACGGTCTAGGATGCGCGGCGGCGGGTATGCACGCTGCGCGAGGATGCGCGGCGCGCCTTGGCCGCGGCCACCAATGTCAGCCAGTTGCCGAACAGCTTGATGGTGTTGCTGCGCCACATCTGGCGCGGCAGGGCGCTCATGACGACCTCGTTGAAGCGCGCCAGCTCGGTTTCACCGGCCATGGCCGTCAGCTGGTCCTCGGTGGCGCGGTCGAAGTAATTTTCCGGCAGCGCCGGGCGCTCGGCGCTTTCGCCGCGCAGGAAACGGCCCATGTCGCGCAGATATTCACGGCCCAACGTGCCCGGATCATATTCGGGATGGCCCTGGAAGAAGACAAAGCGGCTCTGCCCCGGCGGTTCGCGGGTGAAGATATCGGTCTGACCATTCTCCAGATGCGACAGCACGCGATAACCCTTGGCCACCAGATCGCTTTCGGCGATGTCGTTGCGGCGTGAATGGGGCACCGGCACCGCGGGCGCGGTGTTGAAGAACAAGGGATCGTCTTCGACCCGGGTGCTGTCATAGACGCCGGAGAGTTTCCGGGGCAGCGGGCGGCGCGCGATGCCGTCCAGGTGCAGCACCGCGGCATGGGCGGCCAGGCATGAGAACAAAGTGGAGATTGTGCCGGTCTCGGCCCACTCGATCAGACGCGCCAGCTCGTCCCAATAGGGCTCGCCGCGCAGGTCCGGGGCGCCGGGCTGGGCGCCGGTGACGATCAGGGCTTCGATATTGGCGGCCTGCAGGAAACCGGCATCGTCATAGAAACCGGCCATGCGCCCGCGGGCTTCTTCGCCGCGCGGAATCGAGGCCAGCGAAAACAGGCGCAACCGCACGTCCAATGTGCCGGCCGACGCCTTCAGCAGGCGGGCAAATTGCAGCTCGGTGGCGCGCAGCGCCGCATCGGGCATGTTGTTGACCAGCCCGACATGGATGGCGGTGCGATTGTGCCCGCCGCCCAGCAGGAATTGTTCGACGCGGCTCATCGCGCAATCCTCTTTTTGCCCTGGGCCGCGGCGGCCAGCGCCTGGTCCAGATCGGCGATGATGTCGTCGCGATGCTCGATGCCGATGGACAGGCGAATGGTCTCCGGGGTGACGCCGGCCTTGCGCTGTTCGGCTTCCGGCATCTGGCGATGGGTGGTGGAAGCCGGATGACAGGCCAGCGACTTGGCATCGCCGATATTGACCAGCCGCTTGATTAGGCCAAGGGCGTCATAGAAATTCTTGCCCGCCTCGAAGCCGCCTTCCACGCCGAAGGTCAGCAGGGACGGCACCCGGCCGCCAAGATATTTCCTGGCCAACCCGTGATAGGGGCTGTCGGGGAAGCCGGCATAATTGACCCACGACACGCGGGCATCGCCGCGCAGGAAATCGGCCACCGCCTTCGCATTCTCGACATGGCGCTCGATACGCAGGCTGACGGTCTCGATACCCTGCAGCAGCAGGAAGGCGCTCATGGGCGACAAGATGGCACCGGTGGTGCGCTGATAGACGCTGCGGGCGCGGGCAATGAACGCCTTGGCGCCGAAGCGCTCGGCATAGACCAGGCCGTGATAGGAATGGTCCGGGGTGGTGAATTGCGGGAACCGCGCCTTGTTGGCCATCCAGTCGAACTTGCCGGCATCCACCACCATGCCGCCCATGGCAGAGCCATGGCCGCCCATGAACTTGGTCAGCGAATGCACGATGATATCGGCGCCGTGCTCGGCGGGCTTGAGCAGCACCGGCGTCGCCACGGTATTGTCCACAATCAGGGGAATGCCCCTGGCATGGGCCATGCGGGCGATGGCTTCGATGTCGCAGATATTGCCGGCGGGGTTGCCGACCGTCTCGCAAAATACCGCGCGGGTATTGTCGTCGATGCAGGCGGCCAGCGCATCGGCGCTGTCGCCGGCGGCGAAGCGTCCTTCCACGCCCTGGCCCGGCAGCACGCTGTGCAACAGGGTATGGGTGGTGCCGTAAAGCTGCGGGGTGGAGACGATGTTCTGTCCGGCCTGCGCCACGTTCGCCAGCGCATAATACAACGCCGCCTGGCCGCTCGCCGTCGCCAGCGCGCCGGCCGCGCCTTCCAGCGCCGCAACGCGTTCTTCCAGAACCGCCACCGTCGGATTGGCGATGCGGCTGTAGCGATAGCCTTCCTCTTCCAGGTTGAAGAGCGCCGCGCCCTGGTCGGCGGAATCGAACTGGTAGGCAGCGGTTTGATAAATCGGTACCGCCACCGCCCGCGTGGCGGGGTCGGCGTCAAAGCCGGCGTGCAATGCCAGTGTCTCGTCGCGCATAAAAGCCCCGGATAGCGAGGCGCATCATAGACCTTCGGGGATTAACAAAATCTCGGCGCGATACTCCACGCAACAGGGTGCGCGTTAACGCGGTTTCCATGCAAGGCGGGCTAATCTGGGCTGGCGCAATTCCATGCCCGTTTCAATTTGAGACACGCGATGACTCTTCCCCTGGCCCGCAAGGCCCCGTCCGCTTCCAAGGCCTGGCTGCGCGCGCTGGAAATGACCGCGAAGATCGAAGACGCGCCCACGCGCATCCTTCCGTGCGTGATCCAGGAGCTGGGCGCACGCTTCGGCGAAGCGCCGGCCCTGATCGCCGCCAACGAAACATTTTCCCATGCACGGCTGGCGGCGCGCGCCAACCGGGTCTCGCGCTGGGCGCTGGCGCAGAACATCCGCAAGGGCGACACGGTATGCCTGTTGTTGCCCAACTGCCCCGATTATCTGGCGATCTGGCTGGGCATCACCGCCATCGGCGGTATCGTGGCGCTGCTGAACACCAACCTGAAGGGCGAGGCGCTGGGCCACTGCATCGCCGTGGCCGCCCCCACCCATATCATCGCCGCCGAATGCTGGAGCAGCGATCTGACCACCACGGCGCAGCTTTGGCATTATGGCGAGGCCTTTTCGCGGCTGCTGGAAGGCTTTTCCGGTGAAACGCTGGCACATGATCGCCAGGTCGCGCTGAACGACCGCGCCCTTCTGATCTATACCTCCGGCACCACCGGCCTGCCCAAGGCGGCCCATGTCAGCCATCGCCGCATCATGAGCTGGACTCACTGGTTCGCCGGCATGACCGGCGCGGGCGCCGATGACCGGCTCTACAACTGCCTGCCCATGTACCACAGCGTGGGCGGGGTGGTGGCGTCGGGCGCGGTGCTGCTGGGCGGCGGCGCGGTGATCCTGCGCGAAAAATTCTCCGCCCGCGCCTTCTGGCGCGATGTGGCGGACAGCGGCGCCACCATCTTCCAGTATATCGGCGAATTGTGCCGTTATTTGCTGGCCGGGGAAGGTGAGATACCGGAGCACAAGCTGCGCCTGGCCGTCGGCAACGGCTTGTCGGGCGATGTGTGGGAAGCCTTCCAGAACCGCTTCGCCATTCCGCAGATCCTGGAATTCTATGCCGCCACCGAAGGCAATTTCTCGCTCTACAATGTCGAGGGTCGCGCCGGTTCCATCGGCCGCATCCCGCCTTTCCTGGCCCACCGCTTTCCCACCGCCATCGTGCAATTTGATGATGAAACGGGCCTTCCCAAACGCGGCTCCGACGGGCTGTGCCGCGCCGTGACCCGCGGCGAAAGCGGCGAGGCCATCGGCAAGATCGCCGGCGGCGCGGCGCGCTTCGAGGGCTACACCGACGCGGCAGCCACCGAAAAGAAGATCCTGCGCGACGTGTTCACGCCCGGCGATGCCTGGGTGCGCAGTGGCGATCTGATGCGCCAGGACGCACAGGGATTCTTCTATTTCGTCGACCGCATCGGCGACACATTTCGCTGGAAGGGCGAGAATGTCGCCACCACCGAAGTCGCCGCCGCGGCCGCCACCGCCCCCGGCGTGAAGGCGGTCAACATTTATGGCGTGGCCGT
>CANGRN010000005.1 GCA_947455695.1 Alphaproteobacteria bacterium | reverse complement strand
TGGGCGTCAAGACGCGGCTGGATGTGGGCGATCTGGAACTGGATCTTCTGTCGCGCGCCGCCAAGCGCAGCGGCACCGACATCGAATTGCAGCCGCGCGAATTCCGCCTGCTGGAATATCTGATGCGCCATGCCGGCCAGGTGGTGACCCGCACCATGTTGCTGGAAAGCGTGTGGGAATACCATTTCGATCCCCAGACCAATGTGATCGACGTGCATATCAGCCGGTTGCGAGCCAAGATCGACAAGGGATTCGAGGCCCCGCTGCTGCATACCGTGCGCGGCGCCGGCTACATGATCCGTGCGCACTAAGCCCGGTCTTCTACAGACCCAGGCGTTCCGTATCGTTCTTGTCTATGTGCTGCTGTTCGCCTTTTCGACCACGGCGCTGCTGTTCTTCACCTATTGGAACACCCGCCGCACCCTGGACGACCAGACCGACCAGATCATCGAGGCCGAGATTACCGGCCTGCGCGAGGAGTATCAGCATTTCGGCCTACCGGGCCTGGTGGAGACGGTGCGTGCGCGCACCCTGCACCAGGGCCAGGCGCTCTACATGCTCTCGGACAACAAGCATCATGTGCTGGCGGGCAACCTGGCCTTCTGGCCGCAGGTGTCCGAGATGGGCAGTGTCGTCGAGTTCGACTATGAGCGGCCGGTGGATGGCAAGCTGGAAGCGCGCCGCGCCCGCGGCCGCGTCCTGCTGGTGCCGGGCGATTTCATGCTGCTGGTGTCCCAGGATGTGCATGACCGCTATCTGACCGAGCGCATGTTCACCACCACCTTGCCCTGGACGGTGCTGCTGATCCTGCTGCTGGGCACGGCGGGCGGGGCGCTGATCGGACGCAACATGCTGCGGCGGCTGGATGCCATCAACCGCACCAGTGGCGAAATCATTGCCGGCGACCTGACGCGGCGGGTGCCGCTGGCCGGTTCGGGCGATGAGTTCGACGCCCTGGCGGAAAATCTGAACCGCATGCTGGACCGCATCGAGCGGTTGATGAAGGGCATGCGCGAGGTGACCGACAGCGTGGCGCATGACCTGCGCACGCCGCTGAACCGGCTGCGCAACCGGCTCGAGGAATCGGTGGCGCGGCTGAATGCCAGCGGCGCGCAGGCCGGCGAGATCGAGCGCGCGATTGCCGAAACCGACCAGCTGATCGCCACCTTCAACGCGCTGCTGCTGATTGCCGAAACCGATGCCGGCACCACCCGCGCCGCCATGTCGCCGCTGGATCTGGGCGAGGTGGCCGCCGACGTGACCGAACTGTATGAGCCGCTGGCGGACGAAAAGAAGATATCGCTGACCTTGCTGCCGGGGCCGCCCGCGGGGGTCGAAGCCAATCGCAGCCTGGTCGCCCAGGCGCTGGCCAATCTGGTGGACAACGCCATCAAATACACCCCGGCGGGCGGCCAGGTGCGCATCGCCACCGCCATCAGCGATGCGGGCGTGGACTTGTCCGTCTCCGATACTGGCCCCGGCATCCCGCTGGCCGATCGGCCGCGCGTGACCGAACGTTTTGTGCGGCTGGAAGCCAGCCGCAGTTCCCCGGGCACAGGGCTGGGCCTGTCGCTGGTGGCGGCGGTGGCCCATTACCATGGCGCTGAACTGGTGCTGGAAGACAATATGCCGACGGGCCTCAAGGCGGTGCTGCGTTTCCCAAAGTCGGCCATGCGCGCCTTGCCGGGCGCGCCGCTCAAAAGCGCCGCAGAATAGATAAAGTCTAGGCTATAAGACGGGATGCTTCGCGTCCCGCCTCTCCCGTTCGATCCCACCCGCGTCAGCCGCGTGAAAGAGGCGTTGGCCGAGCAAGGCTTCGCCAGCGCCGAACCCTTGCTGGATGCGGTGTTCGGCAACAGTCCTTTCCTGGGGCGCCTCGCCCAACGGGAAGTGGGTGCGCTGGGGGAGTATTTTGCCGCCGGGCCACAGGTGGTGCTGAACGCCGCCATCCTGCTGGCGCAGGCGGTGGCCCATGCCGACAGCGAAGCCTCCGCCATGAAGGAGCTGCGCACCGCCAAGCGCCGAGCGGCGCTGGCCATCGCCATGGCCGACATCGCCGGCATCTGGGACGTCAACACCGTGACGGCCGAACTGACCCGCTTTGCCGATGCCTGTGTCGGCGGCGCCCTGCGTTTCCTGCTGCGCGCGCAAGCGGCGCGTGCGGGCGTATCCGAAGTCGCGGAAGACGACTGCGGCCTCACCGTGCTGGCAATGGGCAAGTACGGCGCGTTCGAGCTGAACTATTCCAGCGATATCGACCTGGTGGTGTTCTACGACGCGGACAAATTTCCCTTTGCCAAGCGCGGCGATCCGCGCGGCGCCGCCGTGGATATCGTGCGCGGGCTGGTGAAGCTTTTGTCGGAAACCACCAGCGACGGTTATGTCTTCCGGGTGGATTTGCGCCTGCGGCCCGATGCGGGGGCCACCCAGGTGGCGATCTCCACCGATGCGGCACTCGATTATTACGAAGCCATGGGACAGAATTGGGAACGCGCCGCCATGATCAAGGCGCGTGCCTGCGCCGGCGATCCTGAAACCGGGGCGCAATTTCTCGCCGGCCTGAAGCCTTTCATCTGGCGGCGTTATCTGGACTTCGCCGCCATCGAGGACATCCAGTCCATCAAGCGCCAGATCCATGCCCATGTGGGCCATGGCGAGATCGCGGTGGCGGGACACAATATCAAGCTGGGGCGCGGCGGCATCCGCGAGATAGAATTCTTTGCCCAGACCCAGCAACTGATCCTGGGCGGGCGCCACCCCGGCCTGCGTGTGCCCTCGACACAGGGCGCACTGGATGCGCTGGTGAGCGAGGGGCGGGTGGAAGCGCAGGTGGCCGAAGAGCTCAAGCGCGATTACCGCTATCTGCGCATGCTGGAGCACCGGCTGCAGATGGTGGAGGACCAGCAAACCCATTCGGTGCCGGGTGACCAGGCCGGCCTGTCCCACATCGCCTGCTTCATGGGCCATGACGGCGCGGATGCGTTCCGTGCGGAACTGACGCGGGTGCTGGAAAATGTGCAGCGCCATTATGCGCGCCTGTTTGAAAGCGAACCGGACCTGTCGTCGGCGGAAGGCAATCTGGTTTTCACCGGGGTCGAGGAAGATCCCGAAACCCTGGCGACCCTGCTGGCGATGGGCTTTCAGGACGCCGCCCATGTTTCGGCCGCCATTCGCGGCTGGCATCATGGCCGCATCCGCGCCATGCGCGGCCAGCGGGCGCGCGAATTGCTGACCAAGCTGGTGCCGGCGATCCTGAAGGCGCTGGCGGGCGCCACCGATCCCGATGTTGCCTTCAGCCAGTTCGACCGTTTTCTTTCCAACCTGCCATCGGGGGTGCAGCTTTTCTCGCTGTTCCTGGCGCGGCCGCAATTTCTCGATCTTCTGGCGCGTATCGTGGGCGCCACGCCGCGCCTGGCCCATTACCTGGCGCGCAATCCGGCCATCATGGATGCCTTGCTGGACGCGGATTACCTCAGCCGCTTGCCGTCGCGCGCCGAACTGGATGCCCAGTTCGCGCGGGTTGTGGTGGGCAGCTATGAGGAACAGCTGGACGCGGCGCGGCGCTTCACCCGCGAGGCGATCTTCCGCGTCGGGGTGCAGATCGTCGAAGGCGTCGCCAAGGCCCACCAGGCCGGACCCGCGCTGGCCGACATTGCCGATTGCGTCATCGCCGGGCTTCTGCCGCGCGTGGAAAGTGAACTGGCCGCCACGGCGGGACGCATTCCGGGCGCCGGCTTCGCGGTGGTGGCGATGGGCAAGCTGGGGGGACGGGAAATGACCGCCAGCTCCGATCTCGATCTGGTGTTCGTCTATGACGTGCCCGAAGGTGTCGAATCTTCCGACGGCCCCAAGCCCCTGTCACCCACCTTGTACTTCGCGCGGCTGGCGCAGCGGCTGATCGCAGCCCTGACCACGGCCACGGCGGCGGGCACCCTGTACGAAGTGGACATGCGGTTGCGCCCCACCGGCAACAAGGGGCCCGTGGCCGTCTCCCTGAAAAGCTTTGCCGATTATCACGCCAGCGAAAGCTGGACCTGGGAGCATATGGCGCTGACCCGCGGGCGGCTGGTAGCGGGTCCCCGCGATCTTCAGGCGCGGGTGGCCGCCGAAATCCGCCGCCGCCTGGTGCAGACGCGAGAGCCGGCCACGATCATCAACGATGCGCGTGACATGCGGGCGCGCATGGCCGAGACATTTCCCGGCCGCAATGTGTGGGACCTGAAACATGCGCCGGGCGGGCTGGTGGACATCGAGTTCATCGCCCAGACCCTGCAGCTGGTGCATGCCCAGGACCAGCCGGAGATCCTGAACACCAACACGGTGGCGGCGCTGTTCAACCTCAAGGCGGCGGGCTTTCTGGCCGTGGCCGATGCCGATGCGCTGATAACCTCGGCCGGATTGCAGCATGCCCTGACCCAGGTGCTGCGCATCGCGCTGGATGAGACGCCCGATATCGAGGAAGCGACACCGGGCCTGAAGGCGCTCCTGACCCGTGCGGCGGGCGAAGGCAGCTTTGCGGCGACCCAGATGCGGCTGGCCCAGGTGCAGACCCAGACACGCGACATTTTCAATCGGCTATTGGCAGCCCGATAAGCTTTTCGGGTGGGAATTCCAAATGCACTGCGCCGCTTGGCGGTGCGTTGCCGCTGACAAAAACCGGTTCGCTGCGGCCGGGGATGCGGACATGGAAGTGGCTGCGTTCGCCCAGGAAGGTCGAGGCGGCGATGTCGCCAGCCACGCCGGAGGCCGCAAAGCGCACATGCTCGGGCCGGATGGCCAGCAGGATGTGATCGTCCGGCTTGATACCAGGGGCCAGGTTGGCGGCGGGCAGGGTGATCAACCCCAGCAGTCCGGCATTGACGGTGGCGCCGGCGCCGGCGATTTCGCGCACCGTGGCATGGAAGAAATTCATTTCGCCGATGAAGTCGGCGACCTCGCGGCAATTGGGCCGCTCATAAAGCGTGCGGGGATCGGCCACCTGCAGGATACGCCCCTGGTGCATCACCGCCACCCGGTCGGACAGCGACAGCGCTTCTTCCTGGTCATGGGTCACCAGCAGGAAGGTGATGCCGACCTTGCGCTGGATGGCGCGCAGTTCCACCTGCATGGTTTCGCGCAGGCGCTTGTCCAGTGCGCCCAGCGGTTCATCCAGCAGCAGGACCTTGGGCTCGCGCACCAGCGCACGGGCCAGCGCCACGCGCTGGCGCTGGCCGCCCGACAGTTGGTCCGATGCGCGGTTGCCCAGGCCCTCCAGCCGCACGGTCGCCAGCATGGATTCCACGCGCGCGCGCAGCCGATCTTTCGACAGCTTCAGCTTGCGCAGGCCATAGGCGATATTGTCGAACACGTTGAGGTGCGGAAAAATCGCATAGGACTGGAAGACCATGTTGGTGGGACGCAGATGCGGCGGCACCGTGTTCATCGGCTCGCCATCGATGACGATGGCGCCGCTGTCCGGCGTCTCGAAGCCTGCGATCATGCGCAGCAAGGTGGTCTTGCCGCAGCCTGACGGGCCGAGCAGGGCGAAGAACTCGCCGCGCATCACCTCCAGACTGACGTCATTTACCACCGGCGGGCCGCCGAAGCTTTTGCTGACATGACTCACGGACAGAAAACTCATGCACCCACCACGCGGTCTTTCACACCCAGATTGCGGACATATTCCGCGCAGATCACCAGCACCACGGACACCGCGAGAATGACGGCGCCCAGTGCCAGCACCATGGGCAGGCGCTCGGGGAAGCGCAGCTGGCCCCATATATAGATGGGCAAGGTCGCCTCGGTGCCCGACAGGAAAAAGGCCACCAGGAATTCATCGAAGGAGGTGATGAAGGTCAGCAGCAGGCTGGCGATGATGCCCGGCAGCATCAGGGGTGCGGTGATGCGCCAGAAGGTCATCCAGCCATCTTCGCCCAGATCGGCGCTGGCTTCCTCCAGATTCCTGTCGAAGCCTTCGAAGCGGGCGATCAGCACCGTCAAGGCGAAAGGCACGCAGACCAGCAAGTGCCCCAGCACCACCGCCGCCAAGGACAGCGGCAATCCCATCGCGCCCAGCAGCATCAAGAGCGAAAGCCCCAGCACGATATCGGGGATGAACAACGGCAGGGAGATGAAGCCCAATGCCGCGCCGGCGCCGCGCAGTCGGTAGCGTGTCACGGCGCGGGCCGCCGCCAGACCCAGCATGGTGGACAAAAGCGCGGTGACGATGCCGACCTTCAAGCTGTTGCCCAGGGCATGCTGCATGGCGCTATCGCCGGCGAGCGCGCCATACCAGCGGGTGGTGAAACCCGACAGGGGAAAGGCGATGAACTGGGAATCGTTGAAGGAAAAGACGGGCAGCACCAGCACCGGCACATACAGGAAAGCCAGATAGGCAAAGGCATAGAGCAGAAGCGATTTGTTTTTCATCGCACCGCTTTCGCGGCGGCGCGCGCCGAGGCCACGAACAGGCCTGCAATCACCGCAACCATTGCCATGCTGACCAATGACAGGGCGGCGCCCAGCGGCCAGTTGCCCACGCCGTTGAACTGCACTTCGATCAGGTTGGCGATCATGGTGCCGGCCGGCCCGCCCACCAGCGACGGCGTCACGAAATCACCGGTGGTGGGCACGAAGATCAGCACGGCGGCGCCGATCACGCCGGGCATGCTCAGCGGCAAGGTGATGCGCAGGAAGCGGCGCAACGCGCTGTCGCCCAGGTCGCTGGCCGCTTCCAGCAGGGAGCGGTCGATTTTCTCCAGGCTCACATAGATCGGCAGGATGGCGAAGGCGGCCCAGGCATGCGCCAGGGTCACCACCACCGCGAAGGGATTGTACAGCAGCACGCCCAGCGGCTGGTCGATCAGGTGCAACCGCATCAGTCCGGAATTGATGACGCCGTTGAAGCCCAGGATGATCTTCCAGGCGAAGACGCGCAGCAGGTAGGACGTCCAGAACGGAATGGTCAGCGCCACCAGCCAGAAGAATTTGCGGCGCGCATGGAAGGCGACGAAATAGGCCATCGGATAGGCCAGCGCCACGGTGACCAGGGTCACGACCGCCGAGATCGCAACCGAGCGCAGGAACAGCAATCGGTAACTGGCGCGCCCCAGGACCGCGCCATACTCGTCCAGGGTCCATCCCTGCCCGAAACCGATTCCGCTCTGGTCTTTCAGGCTGGTGATCGCCATCAGGGCCAGGGGCGCGGCCAGGGCCAGCCCCATCACCACCAGGGTGGGGGCCAGCAGGCCATAGCCTTCCGCGTTTCGCCCGTTATCCGCCACATCTCCCCCTTTGCGTCCCGATTGTCGGGAAATGGCGGGGGGAAGCGCAACCCAAACCTAAGGATTTGCTGCTTGAATCCCCCTTGGCGTTGGGTCATAACCCGCCGTCTTGGAGTGCGGGCGTAGCTCAGGGGTAGAGCATAACCTTGCCAAGGTTAGGGTCGACGGTTCGAATCCGTTCGCCCGCTCCAATTTTCTCAAATAAATCAGGGTGATAGGTGCACCGGCGCGGGATGCGCTGGAAGCCTTGCGCCATCGCCCCTATGGTCGGCCAGGGCAAAGCGGGCGGGGATTTCAAAGGCGATGGTGGTTCTGGTCGTACCGGCGCGCGGGGCCTGACAACCGTGAGCCGCCCCATCCCCCTTCCAGGCCTGCAGGCCGGGCGCGCCTTCGCGGCCCTGTTCGTGGTCTGCTTTCACGCCATCGGCATGTGGCAAAATCCCAAATACGGGAACATCCCGGTCGCGCCGAACTGGATCATGCTGGCCAGGATCGGGGTGGATTTCTTCTTCGTCCTGTCGGGATTTATCATCCTGCACGCCCATATGGACGATATCGGCCGGCCCGCAGGGGTGGGCCGCTATCTGAGGCGGCGCGCCGTGCGCGTCTATCCCATCTACTGGATCTGCCTGACATTGAGCGTGGGCGCGCTTGTGGCCATGGGAACTGTGCCGCCGCTTTGGGACATCGCGCTGAACTATGGATTGATGGATCCCTTCTTCCATCCGCGCATCATCGTGGCAGCCTGGACGCTGTTTCATGAAATCCTGTTCTACCTGGCGTTCGCGGGCCTGATCATCCATCGCCGGCTGGGCATTGCGCTGTTCGGCGCCTGGATACTGACTGCGATTGTCCTGTTCCATCATCCCGGCGGTCCCGCCACCATCACCAACCCGGTCAATGCCTGTTTCCTGTTCGGCATGATCGCTCGCATGGCCATGCCCCGCATTCCCACGCGCGCCTTCTTCCTGCCGCTGGCCGCCGGCCTGGTGGGGTTTGCTGCCATGACCATCGTCGCGGCCAACTTCATGCTAGATGACATGGTGCTGGGCCTTGCCGGCGGGCTGGTGGTGCTGGGCCTGGCGCTGGCCGACCAGGCGGGCGCCTGGAAGGTGCCGCGCCTGCTGCTGTTCCTGGG
Organism: Alphaproteobacteria bacterium; assembly: GCA_947455695.1. Taxonomy (GTDB): domain Bacteria; phylum Pseudomonadota; class Alphaproteobacteria; order Micropepsales; family Micropepsaceae; genus Rhizomicrobium. Next base: position 9,402 of record CANGRN010000005.1, on the reverse strand, counting down.
TGCGGCGTCCTATGTGATCTACCTGATCCATTATGCGGTGTTTTCCTTCGCCTTCCGCCTGCTGGGGTCCTTTTCGGCGCGGCCGGCCATTCTGTCCGTTGCCGCAATGATGGCGCTGGCCGCGGCGGCAGGCGGCGCAATCCATTGGGCGATCGAGCGCCCTATCTTGCGGCGGTTGCGGTCCTAGACCTATGGTCCGACCCACAAAGCAGGGCGGGGAACCCATGAAGAAAGTGATTCTGGCGGCGCTGGCGTTGGCGCCGGTGATTGTGTTTGCCGCGCGCGCGCAAGCTCCCGCCACCGATACGCCGGTGGCCAAGGACATCATGCTCAAGATGCCCAAGCCCGTGGCCGGCTTTGAATGGGCCTATCCCATGCAGCCGCCGGACTTCAAACCCCTGCCGCCGGATTCGGTGCACACCGCCGAAGGCGCCGATCCTTCCATGAAGCTGACCATGCGCCAGATCAACAACGGCTTTGGTCCGCCCGACTGGTTCCCCAAGGAACATGCGCCGATGCCCGACATCGTCGCGCATGGCCAAAAGCCCCATGTCCCCGCCTGCATGCTGTGCCATCTGCCCAACGGCAACGGCCATCCCGAGTCGGCCAGTGTTTCCGGCCTGTCGGAGAAATACATCATCGACCAGATGCATGCCTTCAAGAATGGCGACCGCGAGAATATCCGCGCCCCCGCCATGATCGAGATGGCCTATGCCATCAGCGAAAAGGATTTGCGCGAAGCGGCGAAATATTTCGCCGCCATTCCCCGCAGCCAGCAGAAATGGATCCGTGTGGTGGAAACAAGCCGTGCGCCCGCCAACCATGTCGGCGGCGGCGGCGCCCGCTTCTTCGACAAGGGCGCCGAGACCGTGCCGGTGCCGCCGGACATGATCTATGAAGTCGCGGAAAACGAGCAGGTCGAATTGCGCAACCAGCATGCCGGATTTGTCGACTATGTGCCGGTGGGTTCGCTGGCCAAGGGCCGCATCGTGGCGATGGGCAATCACGGCCAGATGCGCACCTGTGCGTCGTGCCATGGCGAGGATTATCGCGGCCATGACGATGCCCCGCGCCTGGCCGGGCGCGGCGCCTATTACCTGATCCGCCAGCTGGCCGACATGAAGGCCGGTTACCGCAAGGGTCCGGCACTGGGCAAGATGAAGGATGTGGTGAGCAAGCTGTCGGACGCCGACATCCTGAACGTCGCCGCCTACATGGCCTCGCGCACGCCTTAAATCGTGCCGCCGCGGATGCGGATGGCTTCGGTCACGGTCTTGAGGTCTTCCTTGACGCCCTGGCGCAGCCGCCCGGCGACGATCACCGTCTGCACGCCTTCGGTGTATTCGCCCGGGGCGACGGCGCGGATGGAATTGACCGCGATGGGATCGATCAGCACCGTGGTGCCGTCGGGCCGCGTCAGCCTGACGGAATTGATGAGCATGCCGTCGGCGCCGCCGCCCAATATCTTGTTGATGCCTGCCATATAAAGGCGCGTTTCGGCGGGCAGGACCTTGGTGTGCGCCATCACCGCTTCCACCGATCCGGGGCCGGCATTATAGGCGGCGAACATGGCGGGAAAGCCGTATTTGCCGCGCAGCCACTTCAGGTACGCCGTTCCGGCATTGATATTGTTCTTCGGATCGAACACGTCGGCGCCCAGCCCGTGTTGCGCGCGCATTTCCGCGTAGGTACCAGGCAGCACCTGCATCAGGCCCAGCGCGCCCTTGTCGGAAATCATCTTCTGGTTTTCCGACAGCATGGTGCGGCCGCCCGATTCCAGCCGCATCACCGCGTTGATCCAGATCAGCGGGACCCCGAAGCGCCTGGACGCCCTGGTCGTGATGGGATGCCAGCGCTTGATCAGTTCGGCCGGGCTCATCGCCTCTTCCTGCTGAAAGGCGGACAGGACCGGCTTCGGCTTGATGGGCTTCCTGGCGGCGGCATGCGCCGGCAGCGCCAGCAGCAACAGGGCCGCGACGCTGCCGCTCAGTGCGGCCCGGATCATTAGTAGGTTGTCCGCCCGCCGGACGTGTCCAGCGTGCTGGCGGTGGTGAAGGAACATTCCTCGCTGGCCAGGAAGCACACCGCGGCGGCGTTTTCGGCCGCCGTGCCGAAGCGCTCCATGGGAATCTTGGAGCGCATGTAATCGATGTGGCTCTGGGGCACGTTATCCAGGATCGGGCTTTCGAAGGTCGCCGGGGTCACGGCATTGACGATCACGCCCTTGGTGGCCAGCTCCTTGCCCAGCGACTTGGTAAAGCCCAGCACCGCCGCCTTGGACGCGGAATAGGAGCTGGCGTTCGGGTTGCCTTCCTTGCCGGCGACCGACGAGATGTTGACGATGCGGCCATAGCCGGCTTCCACCATCATGGGCGCCACGGCGCGGCAGCAATAGAACAGGCCGTTGACGTTGACGTTCATCACCTTGAGCCAGCTGTCGATCGGATAGCCGATGACCGGCTGGGTGGCGCCGGTGATGCCGGCGCTGTTGACCAGGATGTCGATCTTGCCCAGCACCTTTTTCGCCTCGGCGGCGGCGGCTTCCACCGCCGCGGCGTCGCTGACGTCCACCGCGATGGTGTGCGCCGCGCCAATCTCCGCCTTGGCCTTGGCCAGGCTCTCGGGATTCATGTCCCAAAGGCAGACTTTGCCGCCTTCGGCGGTGATGCGCTTGGCGGCTTCAAGCCCCAGGCCCGAAGCGCCGCCGGTCACGATAGCGGTACGGTTGGCAAAGCGGCCGGCATAGATCGTCATGGGTGGTTCCTTATGGTCGGGCGCGGTTATAGCAGCGGCTCCGCAAAAGAAAATGTTGCGGCGCAACATCCTGAAACAGATGGCGAAATGCCGCGATGGTGATGCGCTGGCCCCTTGTCTAAAGTGCGCCCGCCCGAATGCGGGCAATGCCCAGGGGAGAAATACAACATGGATCGCAGGAATTTCTTTGGCTTGTCCGTCGCCGCCGGCGGCCTGCTGGCCGCCAGGGCGGTTTCGGCCCAGACAACGGGCCCGGCCCATGTCGGGGAGCCCAAGATGGAGCCGCAGGCTGCGCTGAAACAGCAGCAGCAGTTCCGCATCGGCTATACCACCAACACACGCGGCGGCTGGGAAGGCAGCCCTTTTGTCGGCATCTCCGAAGGGCGCGAGGTGGGTTTCCGCTATTTTGAGATATTCGGCTCCTCCTTCTGCGCCACCAAGGACGGCTATGAGCCGGCGCCGCGCGACACCCAGGCGATGAAGGCCTGGCCGGACGGCTACATCTGGAAATATCCCACCGGCCAGAAGGTGAAGCGCGAAGTCTATTATCCCGACCGCTGGGAAGCCCTGCAGCACCGCATGTACGAGATCGGCGCGCAGTTCACCGCCATCACCGGCGGCGCGGCCGGCGGCAGCGTGGCCTTCCACGATCCGGCCCAGCGCAAGGATGTGGTGGACAACCACTTCAACATGACGCGCTTCTCGCGCCGCTTCGGCTGCGATCACCAGAAGACCAATGCGGGCCCGCGCAAGCAGCCGAACGGCACGCCGCTGGAAGACCTGAAGGAGATCGCCAAGACCTGCGATCTGCTGGGCCAGCGCATCCGCGAGGAGCTGGGCATGAAGTTCGGCGTGCATGCCCATCTGGGCAGCCAGATCCAGAATGAAAAAGAGACCATGTACATCATGGAAAACACCAGGCCCGAGAATGTCGGGCTGGTGCTGGATACCGGCCACATCACCATGGCGGGGATGGACCCTGTGGCGCTGGCCAAGAAGCTGGGCCATCGCGTCATCGAGTATCACTTCAAGGATACCGCCAAGGCCGAGCGCGGCGGCACAAAGAATGTGCCCCTGCCGACCCGCGACATGATGAACGATCCGTATTTCTATCCCATGGGCGAGGGCGGCGTGGATTTCCCGGCCATTATGGCCTATCTGAAATCCATCAACTGGCGCGGCCATCTCAATGTCGAGCTGGACACTTCGCCCTGGCGCACGCCCAAGGAAAGCGCGCGCATCACTGCCAACTATATCCGCAACACCTTGAAGCTCGAGCTGTAAGACATCATGACGAACACCGCTTTTCCGTTACCCGAAGACTGGCGCGACGCCATATTGGTGGGCCGCATCGACCTGGGCGAAGGGCCTACACCGGTGGTGGTGAAGGAAGGGCGGGTGATCGACGTGTCGGCCGCCGCGCCGACCGTCTCGCTGCTGCTGGAAAAGTGGAATGGCGTTCCGTCGGGCAAGGACCTGGGCGACATCAACGATCTGGGTCTGACCACGGCCTGGTCGGGTGAGGCGTCGAAGGTCAAGCTGCTGGCGCCGGTGGACCTGCAATGCGTCAAGGCGGCGGGCGTGACTTTTGCCGTTTCCGCCATGGAACGTGTGATCGAGGAACGCGCCAAGGGCGATCCTGGCAAGGCGCAGGCCATCCGCGAGGAACTGGCATCGCGCATCGGCACCGATATCCGCAAGGTGGTGCCCGGTTCACCCGAAGCCGCCAAGCTGAAAGCCGCGCTGATCGCCGACGGACTGTGGTCGCAGTATCTTGAAGTGGCCATCGGTCCCGACGCCGAAGTCTTCACCAAGGCGCCGCCGCTGTCTTCGGTCGGCTGGGGCGATTATGTCGGCATCCGCACCCAGTCCACCTGGAACAATCCGGAGCCGGAAATCGTGGTGGTGGTGGATCGCGCCGGCAAGACCATCGGCGCCACGCTCGGCAATGACGTGAACCTGCGCGACTATGAAGGGCGCAGTGCGCTGTTGCTGGGCAAGGCCAAGGACAACAATGCCGCGTCGGCGCTGGGTCCCTTCATCCGCATGTTCGACGACAAGTTCGGCATCGATGACGTGCGCAAGGCCGTGGTCGAGCTGGAGATTGTCGGTACCGACAATTACCGGCTGGAAGGCCGTTCCACCATGACCGAGATCAGCCGCGATCCGCTGGAACTGGTCAAGCAGACCATCAGCGAGCACCAGTATCCTGACGGTTTTGTCCTGTTCCTGGGCACCCTGTTCGCGCCCACCCAGGACCGCGACGTCAAGGGTTCGGGCTTCACCCACAAGGATGGCGACGTGGTGCGGATTTCCACCCCCAAGCTGGGCGTGCTGGAAAACCGGGTCACCACCTGCAAGCAGGCGCCGCCCTGGACCTTCGGCATTTCCGACCTGATGAAAAACCTCATGAAACGCGGGCTTTTGGCTGGCTAGCCTGCCTGCGGCCTATGCCCCCACGGCACCACTGGGATGCAGTTCCGGGGTTGGATTAGTGCGTCCAACCCCTTAAATACCCACCAGCGCTTTTTCCACTTTTTTGAACGGCGGTCCGGCTCACGCCTAACGCCCCATTCCAGGAGACAATTGATGACCCAGACCCTGACCCATTTCATCGGCGGCAAGCAGATTTCCGCCCCCGGGGCTCTGGAAAGCACCAATCCCTCCAACACCAACGAGATCATCGCCAAGTTCCCCGACGGCAGCGTCGAAGACGTGAACGACGCGGTCGCCGCTGCCCGCAGCGCCTTCCCCGGCTGGTCGGGTTCGACCCCGGAAGTGCGCGCCGACCTGCTCGACAAGGTCGGCAGCATGATCATCGAGCGCAAGGATGCGCTGGGCAAGCTGCTGGCCATGGAAGAAGGCAAGACCCTTCCCGAAGCCACCGGCGAGACCGTCCGCGCCGGCCGCATCTTCAAGTACATGGCCGGCGAAGCGCTGCGCCGCCACGGCCAGAACCTGGACTCGGTGCGCCCCGGCGTGGAAATCCAGACCTATCGTGAGGCGGTCGGCGTCTATGGCCTGATCACCCCGTGGAATTTCCCCATCGCCATTCCTGCCTGGAAGATCGCCCCGGCTTTGGCCTTCGGCAACACGGTTGTCCTGAAGTCGGCCAATCCCACTCCGGCAGTGGCGCATGCGCTGGTGTCGATCATCCATGAAGCCGGCGCGCCGGCTGGTATCGTCACCATGGTGCTGGGCCGCGGCATCATCGGCGATGCTCTGTCCAAGCATCCCGACGTCAATGGCGTGTCCTTCACCGGCTCGCAGACCGTGGGCGCCAAGGTCGCCAATGCCGCGCTGTCGCACTTTGCGCGCGTGCAGATGGAAATGGGCGGCAAGAACCCGCTGGTGGTGCTGGACGATGCGGAACTGGACCGCGCCATCCAGATCGCGGTGGACGGCGGCTATTTCGCCACCGGCCAGCGCTGCACCGCCTCGTCCCGCGTCTTCGTGCAGGCCGGCATCTATGACAAGTTCGTCGAAGGCGTTGCCGCCCGCGCCAAGGCGCTGAAGGTCGGCAATGCGCTGGATGCCGCCACCCAGATGGGTCCGGCCGTCACCGACACCCAACTGGCCGGCAACCTGAAGTATGTCGACATCGCCATCAAGGAAGGCGGCCGCCTGCTGGCCGGCGGCGCCGATCCGCTGAAGCTGGACACGCCCGGCCATTACATGAGCCCGACCCTGATCGTGGACACCAAGATCGGCGACACCATCAACCAGGAAGAAGTGTTCGGCCCGGTTGTGTCGGTGGTGAAGATCAAGGATTACGAAGAAGGCCTGGCCCATTCCAACAGCGGCAATTTCGGCCTGTCGGCCGGCATCGTCACCACCAGCCTGAAGCATGCGCGTCACTATCAGCGCAACGTCAAGGCCGGCATGGTGATGATCAACCTGCCGACCGCGGGCGTGGACTATCACGTGCCGTTCGGCGGTTCGCGCGGCTCGTCCTATGGCGCCCGCGAGCAGGGTTTTGCCGCGGTGGACTTCTTCACCCAGATCAAGACGGCTTACTCGCTGTCGTAAGAATTGCTGCATCGCATTGGAAAAGGGCGCCGAAAGGCGCCCTTTTCTTTTATCCGCTGCACGTTAGAGTCCCCCGCAAAACAGGGGGAAATGATCATGCGCGCCGCTCTTCTCGCCACCGTCTTGTTGCTGACGCCCGTCGCGGCTTTTGCCGATCTCGCCATTTCCGGCCAGGACGGCAAGCAGGTGCGCGCCGGTGACGGCATCCCGATGAAGCCGACCCCGGACAGCGTGGCGGCGATCGAATTTTCCAGCACCAAGGCCCCCAGGATCATCGGCCTGCTGGAAGTCTGCTCGACCCAGATGGGCCCGCCCAGCGCCATCGCCGTGGCGCCCGACTACAGCTTTGCGCTGGCGACCTGCCCGCAGAAGATCGGCCCGGACAACAAGACCTCGCCGCAGAATACCGTCTCGGTGATCGGGCTGGACGACCCCACCCATCCCAAGCTGCTGCAGACGGTGACGGCGGGCATGGGCGCGACGGGCGTCTATCTCGACAAAAAATTGCGTTTCGCGCTGGTGACCGGCACCGGCGACGACACCATCACCATGTTCACCATCAAGGATCGCACCTTGACCCAGACCAGCCAGGTCAAGCTGGAAGCCAAGGCCGAACCGCGCGATGTGATCATCGCGCCGGGGGGCAGCACCGCTTATGCCATTCGCTTCGGCGACGGCAAGGTGACCAAGCTGGCGATCAAGGGCGACCAGATCAGCCGCGTCACCGATTTCACGGTCGGCGTGAACCCGGACGGCGGCAGCCTGACCCATGATGGGCGCTACCTGATCGTCAACAACTTCGGCGGTTATACCACGACCGCCAAGGGCAGCGCCGCCACCACCGTCACCGACACGCGCGACGGCAAGGTGACCTATGCGGTGGAAGTGGGCGCGCTGCCCGAAGCGGTGGTGCTGTCGCCCGACGGCAAGTATGTCGCCCTGGTGATCGGCAATGGTTCGGCCACGGTGAAGACCGCCGCCAACTACAACAGCGTGTTCGGCAAGCTCAGTGTGTTCAAGGTGGGCGCGGGCAAGCTGGACCATATCGCCGATGCCCAGCTGGGCCATGCCTGCCAGGGCGCGGTGTGGAGCGATGACCAGAAGCGCCTGCTGGTGCAGTGCTCGGTGGAACGCGATATCCGGGTCTATGATTTCGACGGCAAGACCCTGACCGAGCGCCCGGAAGCGGCGCTGCAGATGGTCTCGCGCCCCGGCGCCATGGTTACGAACCGCACCCGCTAGATTTCCCTTGATAAGGGGCGCGCCGCGCCGCACATAGCGGCGCATGACCCCGCTTTTGCACCTGAAAGACATCACCGTCGAATTTGGCGGCCAGCGCCTGCTGGACGGCGCTGAACTCAGCGTCGGCGCGGGCGACCGGCTGTGCCTGGTGGGGCGCAACGGCTCGGGCAAGTCCACCCTGCTCAAGATCGCGGCCGGGCTGATGGAAGCCGACGGCGGCAGTGTCTTTATCCAGCCCGGCGCCACGGTGCGCTACCTGGCGCAGGAGCCGGACATGAGCGGCCATGCCACCACCCGCGATTATGTCGAAGCGGGTTTGAACCCGCATGAAGATCCCAATCGCGCCTATTACCTGCTGGGCAATCTGGGCCTGAGCGGCGAGGAAAATCCCGCCACGCTTTCGGGCGGCGAGGCGCGCCGCGCCGCGCTGGCCCGGGCGCTGGCGCCGCGTCCCGATATATTGCTGCTGGACGAGCCGACCAACCACCTGGACGTCAATGCCATCGAATGGCTGGAAGGCGAGATCAAGTCCAGCCGTTGTGCGCTGGTGCTGATCAGCCATGACCGGCGATTTCTGGAAAATCTTTCGCGGGTCACGGTGTGGCTGGACCGGGGCAAGACGCACCGGCTGGAAAAGAGTTTTGCCTCCTTCGAAGCCTGGCGCGACGAGATCCTGGAAAAAGAAGAGACCGAGCGCCACAAGCTGGAGCGCCGCATCGCCGCCGAGGAAGACTGGGTGCGTTATGGCGTGACGGGCCGGCGCAAGCGCAATGTCGGACGGCTGGCGCGGTTGCGCGGCATGCGGACCGAGCGGCGCGAACAGATCGGCGCGCTTGGCACGGTGAAAATGGAAGCTGCCGAAGGCGCCGGCAGCGGCACCAAGGTGATCGACGCCAAAGGCGTGTCCTTCTCTTACGGCGAGCGCGAAATCGTGCGTGATTTCAGCATGCGCATCCATCGCGGTGATCGGGTCGCCCTGGTTGGGCCCAATGGCGTGGGCAAGACCACCCTGTTGAAATTGCTGATCGGCCAGCTCACCGCCCAGAAGGGCAACGTCAAGCAGGGGCAGGGCCTCTTGATGGCGCAGCTGGACCAGAGCCGCGCGGCGCTCAATCCCGAACAGTCGCTGGCGGCGGCCGTCACCGACGGCAGCGGCGACACGGTGATGGTGGCGGGCAAGCCGCGTCATGTGATGAATTACCTGCAGGATTTTTTGTTCACGCCGCAGCAGGCGCGCACCCCAGTGAAAGTGCTTTCGGGCGGGGAGCGGGCGCGGCTGCTCTTGGCCAAGCTGTTCGCCACCCCCTCCAACTTCCTGGTGCTGGACGAACCGACCAACGACCTGGACCTGGAAACCCTGGACCTGCTGGAAGAGGT
>CANGRN010000004.1 GCA_947455695.1 Alphaproteobacteria bacterium | reverse complement strand
GGCCAGCCCCTGGGAAAAAGAGGATGCGATGCATGAAGGCATCCCGATCCACAATTTCCTGGTGCCGGCGGAATTCCTGCACACAAACGGCAAGCTGACCGGCGTGCGCTTCCAGAAGGTCAAGGCTGAGACGGATGCCAAGGGCCGCCGCAACCTGGTGCCATCCGGCGAGCCGGATGTGGTGATGGAATGCGACGACGTGCTTGTGGCGGTGGGCCAGGAAAATGCCTTTCCATGGATCGAGCGCGACATTGGGCTGGAGTTCGACAAATGGGACATGCCCAAAGTCAGCCCCGTCACCTTCCAGTCCACCAACCCCAAGGTGTTCTTCGGCGGCGACGCCGCGTTCGGCCCCAAGAATATCATCTGGGCGGTGGCGCATGGCCATGACGCCGCCATTTCCATCGATCTTCTGTGCCAGGGCAAGGATGTGGGCCAGCGCCCGCCGCCGATGGTCAACCTGTCCAGCCAGAAGATGGGCATCCATGAATGGAGCTATGACAACGACATCTCCAACGATCACCGCTTCAAGGTGCCTCACGCGCCCATCGAGAAAACCCTGAAAGATGTGAAGCTGGAAGTGGAGCTGGGCTTCGACATCCAGCAGGCCTTCGCGGAAGCCGAGCGCTGCCTGAACTGCGACGTCCAGACCGTATTCGACACGCCCAAATGCATTGAATGCGATGCCTGCGTCGATATCTGCCCGATGGACTGCATCACCTTCACCGCCAATGGCGTGGAAGAAGACCTGCGCCAGCGGCTGACCGCGCCGGCGCTGCATCCTGACCAGGACCTGTATGTCTCCGCGGCGCTCAAGACCGGCCGCGTGATGGCCAAGGACGAGGACCTGTGCCTGCATTGCGGGCTGTGCGCCGAACGCTGCCCCACCGGCGCCTGGGACATGCAGAAGTTCCTGCTGAACGCGCCCAAGACGGGGTACGCATGTCACAAATAAAATCCGTCAACGATTTCGTGGTGAAGTTCGCCAACGTCAACGGCTCGGGATCGGCCTCCGCCAACGAGATGTTCGCCCGCTCCATCCTGCGCATGGGTGTGCCGGTAACCTCGCGCAACATCTTCCCGTCCAACATCCAGGGCCTGCCCACCTGGTACGAGGTACGCGTCTCCGGCAAGGGATGGCTGGGCCGGCGCGGCGGCGTCGATCTGATGGTGGCGATGAACCCTCAGACCTGGGACAAGGATGTCGCCTCCATCGATCCGGGCGGCTATCTGTTCTACGATTCCTCGCGGCCGATCCCGGCATCGAAATTCCGCGATGACATCAACATCATCCGCATGCCGCTGACCGAAATCAGCAATGCGGCGTACAAGGATCCGCGCCAGCGCCAGCTGTTCAAGAACATCATCTATATCGGCGCCCTCAGCCAGCTGCTGGGGATCGAGATCGAGGTGCTGGAGAAGCTGATCGGCGAACAGTACAAGTCCAAGGAAGCCTTGATCGCGCCCAATCACCAGGCGCTGCGCATGGGCCATGACTATGCCCGCGACCACCTGTCGGAAGCCTGCAATCTGAAGGTCGAGCGTGCCAACGAGGTCGGCAAGCGCATCTTCGTCACCGGCAATGACGCAGCAGGCCTGGGCTGCGTCTATGGCGGCGCCACGGTGGCCGCCTGGTATCCCATCACCCCGTCCACCTCCGTCGCCGAAGCCTTCGCCAAACATTGCCGCAAGTACCGGGTGGACAAGGAAACGGGCAAGAACAAGTTCGCCATCGTGCAGTCGGAAGACGAGATCTCCGCCATCGGCACGGTGATCGGGGCCAGCTGGAACGGCGCCCGCGCCTTTACCGCGACATCAGGCCCCGGCATCTCCCTGATGCAGGAATTCCTGGGGTTGGCCTATTTCGCCGAAATTCCCGCCGTGATCATCGATGTGCAGCGCGGCGGACCGTCGACCGGCATGCCCACGCGCACCCAGCAGTCCGATCTTCTGGTCTGCGCCTATGCCAGCCATGGCGATACCAAGCATGTGCTGCTGATCCCCGAAGACCCGCGCGAGCTGTTTGAGTTCTGCGCCAAGTCCTTCGATCTGGCCGAGCGGCTTCAGACCCCGATCTTCGTGCTGGAAGACCTGGACATCGGCATGAATGACTGGCTGTGCGAGCCTTTCGCCTGGGACGACAAGCGCACCTACGACCGCGGCAAGGTGATGACCGCGCAGGAGCTGGAAGCCGGCAAGACCTTTGGCCGCTACCTGGACGTGGACGGCGATGCCATCCCCTATCGCACCCTGCCCGGCACCCATCCCAGCAAGGGCGCATACTTCACCCGCGGTTCCAGCCGTGACCGCTTCGCCAAATACAGCGAGGAAGGCGCGGTCTATCAGGACAATATGCAGCGGCTGCTGCGCAAATTCGAAACCGCCAAATCGCTGGTGCCCGCCCCGGTGATCGAGAAGGCGCGCGAGAAAGCCAAGTGCGGGGTGATCTATTTCGGCTCCACCGCGCCGGCTATGCGCGAGGCCCTCGCCGCCTTGGCCGCGGACGGCATCCACCTGGACACGATGCGGCTGCGTGCCTTCCCGTTCAGCGAGGCGGTGAGCGACTTCATCAATGCCTATGACCAGGTCTTCCTGGTGGAACAGAACCGCGATGCCCAGATGCGCAGCCTGCTGGTCAATGAATGCGGCATCGATCCGGCGCGCTTCATTTCCATCCTGCATTATGACGGCCAGGTCATCACCGCCCGCTTTATTATCAACGCCATTGCCGAACGCATGTCGCTCACATCAAGGGAAGCCGCGGAATGACCTATATCGCCAAGCCCAAGCTGCGCCATCCCGGCATACCCGTGAACAAGCGGGGGTTCACCCACCGCGACTATGAAGGCTCGATCTCGACCCTGTGCGCCGGCTGCGGCCATGACTCGATTTCCTTCGCCATCATCCAGGCCTGCTTCGAACTGAACATCGAGCCGCACCGGGTCGCCAAGCTGTCCGGTATCGGATGTTCGTCCAAGACACCCGATTACCTGCTGGGACAAAGCCACGGCTTCAATTCCGTGCATGGCCGCATGCCTTCGGTGCTGACCGGCGCCAACCTGGCCAACAAGGAACTGCTCTATCTGGGCGTGTCTGGCGACGGCGATTCCGCCTCCATCGGCCTGGGCCAATTCGTGCACTGCGTGCGGCGCGGCGTGAACATGGTCTATATCACCGAGAATAACGGCGTGTATGGCCTGACCAAGGGCCAGTTCTCTGCCACCGCCGACAAGGGCTCCAAGAGCAAGGCCGGCGGCTTTAATGCCGACAGCCCGCTGGATCTGGTCAGCATGGCGCTGATGGTGGGCGCCACGTTCGTGGGTCGCAGCTTTTCGGGCGACAAGACCCAGATGGTGCCGCTGATCATGGCGGCGATGAGCCATCCCGGCCCCGCCTTCATCGATATAGTCAGCCCCTGCGTGGCCTTCAACAACCACGCCGGTTCGACCAAGGCCTATGATTTCGTGCGCGCCCACAACGAGGCGGTCAACCGGCTGGACATCATGGAGCCGCGCGAGGCCATCAAGGTCGAATATGCGCCGGGCACCACCGAGGACGTGGCGCTGCATGACGGCTCGACCCTGAAGCTGGCCAAGCTGGCGGCCGATTACGATCCCTTCGACCGCATCGGGGCGATGAACTACCTGCAAAGCCGCGCCGCGGCGGGCGAGCTGGTAACCGGCCTGATCTATATGGACAATGGGCCCAAAGACATGCACGCCAATCTGAACACGGTGGACGCGCCCCTGAACCGCCTGTCCGAAAAAGAGCTCTGCCCGGGGTCTGCGGGGCTGGCCGCCTACAACGCCGCCCATAGCTGAGACGGAACTTTTCGAGACATTTCCTTCCAAAAGCGGCGCTGGTACAGTCCAGCGGGCTGTTGGGGAGATATTCCGTGAAAGGCAAACTGGCTGGCGCCGCTGTGGCGCTGCTCTTGAGCTGTGGCATCGCTGCCGCACAGCCGGCACGGCGCATCGATACCCGTTTCGAGACGTTGAGCGCGGTGAAGGATTCCACCGCCGGCGTGGTGGGGCAACTGTCGGCTGAACTGGTGCGCAGCACGCCCGGTTTCGTCACCGCCGCCGGCATCAATGACCTGTACGTCGTGGCAGCCAGCAAGATTGCCCTGCAGCGCGCCCACAGCCCTGCCGTACGCGCCTTCGCCCGCCGGATGGTGGAAGCGCATACCGCGGCAATCGCAAAGCTGAAAAAGACGATCCGCTACAACAACGTCAACGCCACCCTGCCGGGCGCGGTGGATACCCGCCGCCGGGTCATGCTGGACGATCTGCGCGGCGCCCGGGCCGAAAATTTCGACCATCGCTACATCGCCCAGCAGATTGCGGCTCACAAGGAGACCGACATCCTGATGCGCCGCTATGCCAAGGTCGGCAAGATCAATGCGATGCGCGATTTCGCCACCGCCTCCGGCAAGGCCGAAGCCGGACACCTCGCTTTGGCCCGGGCCACCGATCCCCGCGGACGCTAGTCCCCGCGCCAGTCTCCATTCGAAATGAAAAGGGCGCCGGTCGTCAGACCGGCGCCCTTTTCTCGTCTCGGAGACAGGCCTATGGCAGCCCGAACACGATGAGGCTGTCGCCCACGGCGGGGCTGTGCACGAAGGAGCCGCCAGTCGCCACCACGGCGACATACTGCTTGCCGTCGCTGCCCTGGTAAGACACCGGCGAAGCATGGGCCGAGGCTTCCATCTTGTGGGTCCAGATTTCCTTGCCCGTCTTTGTTTCGAAGGCGCGGAAGCGGCTGTCGTCGGTGGCACCGATGAAGATCAACCCGCTGGCCGTGGCCAACGGCGCACCCAGGTTGGGACGCCCCGTATCGCGCTTGCCTTCCGGCATGATGTCGCTCACGCCCAGATTGACGCGCCAGGCCACCTTGCCGGTGTTGACGTTGACGGCCCACAGATCACCCCATGGCGGATTGTGGCACGGGTAATAGCCATGACCGGGAATCTCCTGGTCGAAGAAGCTGTCGGGGATATTGGCGGAAGCCCAATAGCCGTCCTTCTTCTTTTCCAGCTGTTCGATCGAGCCAAGCTCCTGGGTGTTGACGATGAAATAGCCCAGCTTGGGATCGAAGGCGCCGCCGCCCCATTCCGGGCCGCCGCCGGAACCGGGGAAGCGTGCGATCTGGGAATCGCTGGTGATGGGCGAGAAGGGCACGCTGTCATGGATCTTCTTGGTCTTGATCAGGTTCTTGCAGAAGCTTTCCAGCTCCGGCGTGATGTTGGTCACATCGGTGGCGGCGGTGAAGCTTTGCTTGGCCAAGGGCGGCGGCGTCACCGGAATGGGCTGGGTCGGCCAGGTCTCTTCATCCTCGACGTTGCTCTTGGGTACCGGCACTTCCTTGACGTCATAGAGCGGCTTGCCGGTCAGTCGGTCCAGGATGAACAGGTAACCCGACTTGTTCATCGCCGCGACGGCCGGAATGGTCTTGTCGTTCCGCTTCACGTCGAACAGCATCGGCGGGGTGGGCTGGTCCCAGTCCCACACTTCGTGGTGCAAGAGCTGGAAGTGCCACAGCCGCTTGCCGGTATTGGCGTCCACCGCCACCAGCGCGTTGCCGAACAGGTTCATGCCATGGCGGTCGCCGCCCCAGCGGTCCGGCCCCGGCCCGGTGAAGGGCAGGAACGCGATGCCGCGCTTGTCGTCGACGGTGATCATGTTCCAGATGTTGGTGCCGGCGCGATCCTTGCGGCTGCCGGGCGCCCAGGTGTCGGCGCCGAACTCCCCATCATGCGGCACGCCATGGAAGGTCCAGACCAGCTTTCCGGTGCGCACGTCCCAGGCGCGTTCATCGCCCGATATGCTGCGCGATTCTTCCGGACCCGAACCGCCGGTCATCACCAGGTTCTTGTAGATGCCCGGCGGCGAGGTCAGGGCATAATTCTTGTCATAGCCGCGCATGATGTCGGGCGTCTTGAGATTGACCACGCCATGCTCGCCAAACCGTTCGGCCGGCTTGCCGGTCTTGACGTCGATGGCCATCATCTTGCCGTCGTTGGTGCCGAAGATCAGCTCCGGCGCGTAATCGCCTTCGCCCGGCCAATAGGCCATGCCGCGCGGCGCCGGCCGCTGGTTGCCCGGCATCTTGTAGACCCACAATTCCTTGCCGGTGGTGGCGTCCAGCGCCACGATGCGGCCATAGGGCGAACCCAGATACATGGTGTTGCCGACCACAAGCGGCGTGGTCTGGGAGGTGGCGACGCGCGTCGCGTCTGCCGGCTTCATGTGATAGGTCCAGGCCACTTTCAGCGACGAAACGTTGGCCGGGGTAATCTGGGTCAGGGGCGAATAGCGCTGGGCGCCGCGGTCACCGCCATAATTCTGCCAGTCGGTGCCCGCCTGGGCTGCCACCAGACCCGCACCACCCAGCAGACTGGCGGCCATCACACAGATACGCAGTTTCGATTGCATGTTGCTCCCCGGAAAATGGCGTCAGCGCCCTTTTCCCGAAGATTTACAGGCCGGACCCTCTATTGCAAGGCTATGGCAACGCAAACGCCGTGACCGCGTCCGACCCCGCATTTTCGCCCCAAAAGCCGCCCGTTGTGACGGCCGCGACATACTGTTTGCCGTTGCGGCCCTGATAGGTCAGCGGCGTGCCATAGAGCGAGGCCGGCAGGCGGAAGGTCCAAAGCTCCTTGCCTGTTTTGGTGTCGAACGCCCTGAGCCGCTTGTCGTCTGTCGAGCCGATGAAAACCAGCCCGCCGCCGGTAGCGATGGGGCCACCGACATTGGGCCGCCCCGTATTGGGGTTCGCCAGCCCGTCGGTCACGCCCAGCACGCTCTTCCAGGCGATGGCACCGGTGTTCACGTCGATGGCATAGAGATTGCCCCAGGGCGGCACCTGGCAGGGCATGTGGCTGACCTTGTCCCAGAACCACTGGTAGCCATACTTCATGTCATAGCTGCCATCGGGCTTTTTGATCATCATCTGCTGCGAGCCGATCTCGCTGGCATTGACGATGTAATAGCCGCTTTTGCGATCGAACGCGGCATGGCTCCAGTCGATGCCGCCCCAGTTGCCGGGGAAGCGCGCCACGGCATGATCGACGCGCGGCGGCTGGAAATAGCCGGCGCCGATCACCTTCTGCTCTTCGATCAGTTTCCTGCAGCCTTCGGTTTGCTGGGGCGTCAGGTTCGCCAGCTCGGACATGTTGAAGGACGTGCGTCCCAGCGGCGGCGTGATCGAAGCAGGCTGGGTGGGCGAAACCTTTTCGCCTTCCATGTCGGTGTCGGTCGGCACCGGCATTTCCTTGATGTCATAGATCGGCTTGCCGGTGACACGGTCGAGCAGGAAGAGCAGGCTCGCCTTGCTCATCACGGCAATGGCCGGGATGGTCTTGCCGCCTTTCTTCACGTCCACCAGCGTGGTCAGCGGCAGATCATAGTCCCAAAGATCGTGATGCACGGCCTGGAAGTGCCACAGATACTTGCCCGTCGCGGCATTCACCGCCACCAGCGAATTGGCGAACAAGGACGGGCCTTTGCGGTCGTTGCCCGACTGGTCGAAGGTGGGCGCGCCAAACGGCAGATAAGCGATGCCGCGCCTGGCATCCAATGTCAGCCCGACCCAGACATTGACGCCCGAGCGACCCACCCAGCTGTCGCCTTCCCAGGTGTCGTGGAATTTCTCACCCGGCTGGGGCACGCCGTTAAAGTGCCATACCTCGCGACCGGTATGGACGTCGAAGGCCCGCACCTGTCCCGAAGCGCCCTTCTGCGGTGTTTCCTGGTTGCGCGAACCGGTGATGATCAGGTCCTTGTAAATGACCGGCGCGGACGTGACGCCCAGCGCGGCCTGCGGGAAGCCCTGCATCACCGCGTCGCTGTGCAGATTGACCACGCCATCCTTGCCGAAGCCTGCTACGGGCGCGCCGCTTTTGGCATCCAGCGCGATCAGCAGGCCTCCGCGCGTGCCGAACACGATCTGGGGTTTCGCGCCGGGCCAATACGACACGCCGCGCGTCGCCGGCTGGTCGCCCGCCGGCACTTCATAGGCCCAGCTCTGCTTGCCGGTTTCCGCATCCAGCGCCACGACCCGGCCATAGGGCGTGGAGACAAACATCAATCCGCCCACCACCAGGGGCGTGTTCTCGGATGCCGCAAAGCCCCGGGCTTCGCGGCCGGGTGGACGCATATGATAGGTCCAGGCGGGCTTTAGCCCCGAGACATTGGCGGGGGTGATCTGGGCCAGGGGCGAATAGCGGCTGTCGCCATAGTCATGGCCATAGGTGGGCCATTCCTCGAGGCCCGTGGCCGGCCCGGCCATCAGTCCCATAACAAGCGCCGCCCATGCCGGTTTGATCATGATCCCCACCCCTTTGCCTGCATCTTGGCTACCCGTAGCGGCTGGCCAGATCAAAGGCAGTATCTCATTCTTTGAGAGATGACGTGTCGTCACCTTTTGGTTATACTGGCCGCCGGACAATCATTTCCCCGTACCGTCCGTGGCCAAGACCGTGGCAAGCGGCAAAGGGGAAAACGCGGGCGGTACCACACTTCTCGGTCACGCCTATTGGCCTGATAAAGGCAAAAGGGGCGGCGGTGGCGACTCCAAAAAATTATTCGGTGATGAAGGCTTTCGCCATCCTGAAAGCTTTTCACGATCCGGAAGAATGGGTGGCGAGCAGCGAACTCAGCCGCCGCGCCGGACTGCCCGAAGCCTCCGGCTATCGCCTGATCCAGACCCTCGAAGAGATCGGCGCCCTGGTGCGTGGGCCGCGCGGGCGCTATCGGCCGGGCCTTCTGCTTTTGTCGCTGTCGCACAATGTCACCATCAACGAGCTTCTGCGCGACGCCAGCCAGGCGCTGATGAGCGATCTGGCCAGGCGCCTGCAGCTGACCGTGCATCTGGGCGTTCTGGAGCAAGGCATGGTGACTTACGTCGCCAAGGTCTCGGTCCCCGGCGCGTTCGCGGTTCACACGCGGGTGGGCGCACAGCTGGAAGCTTATTGCTCGGGCCTGGGCAAGGTGCTGCTGGCGGCGCTGCCGGAGCAGGAAGTGGACAGCTTCGTGCTGGACGGCGAACTCATCGCGCTGACGCCCTACACTATCACCACCAAGGCAGGGCTGCGCGCCGAACTGAAGAAGGTGCGCGCGCAGGGTTATGCCATGGACGATCGTGAGCACAAGGCCAACATGCGCTGCATCGCCGTGCCGGTGCTGGACCGCGAAGGCCGCGCTGTGGCCGCCATCTCGGCCACCGATGACGTCGAACGCATGTCGCCATTGCGGCAGATCGAAGTGCGCGACGCTTTATATGACGTCGCTGCAACCCTGCGGCAGAAGCTGTATCCGGTGGCCCCGCCCCTGCCCGCGCGCAAGACGCTGGTGGCGGAATAGTCAGACGATCCGCACCGACACGCGGCCCAAAACGCCCAGGTCGCCTTCGATAGTATCGCCCACCGCGATCACCAGCGGCTTGACGCATGTGCCGGTGGTCACCACCTGCCCCGCCTTCAGGGTCATGCCATGGCGCGACAGTTCATTGGCCAGCCAGGTCAGGGCAATACGCGGATCTCCCAGCACATTGGCGCCGACACCCTCTTCTGCCAGCGCGCCGTTGCGATAGGCCTTGCCCGGATGGGCGGCCAGGTCCAGCGTCCGCCAACTATCGTCCGCCGCCGATCCCAGCAGGAAATAATGGGCGCAGGCGTTGTCGGCGACCAATTGCGCCAGGCCGGCAGTCTCAAAATGCGCAAAGCGCGAGTCCGGCAATTCTATCGCCGGGTGCAACGTGGCGACAGCGGACAAAACTTCATCTTGCGTGTATTGGACCGCGCGCGGCGGCAGATCGGCACCCATCCGGAAGGCAAATTCCAGCTCCGCCACCCGCATCAGGCTGGTGCCAAGCTGAAAGGCGCCGCCATTTTCAATCACCCGTTCCGACAGGATGCGCCCGGCCAACGGACCATCGACGCCGATATGGCGCTGGCCATTGACGCTGGTGGCGGCGATCTTCCAGCCATAAAGCGGCTGACGGCTGAAATCTTCGATACAGGCCTGGATGGCATAGCCTTCCGCGCGGGTACCGGGACGCAAGGGCTCCGGCAATGCCTCCAGCTGCGCGCCGGTTGCCCAATGGCGGTAGAGCAATTCGCAAGCGTCCCGGTTCTTGTCCATCAGGCGTACAGATCCTTGTATTGATCCCGCAGCAAATTCTTCTGCACCTTGCCCAGGGCATTGCGCGGGAAGGCATCGGTGAACAGCACCGCCTTGGGCTGCTTGAATTTGGCCAGCCTGTCCTTGATCGCCGACAGGACTTGATCCTGCGTCAGGGTGGCGCCCTTGTTCAGCACCACCACGGCGGTGACGCCTTCGCCGAAATCCTTGTGCGGCAACCCTATGACAGCGCTTTCGGTCACCCCCGGCAGCTCGTCGATCAGGCTTTCGATTTCCTTCGGATAGACATTGAAGCCGCCACTGATGATCAGATCCTTGGCCCGGCCCACGATATGGACATAGCCGTCACCATCGATCATTCCCAGGTCACCAGTGATGAAGAAACCATCGGCGCGAAATTCCGCCGCGGTCTTTTCCGGCATCCGCCAGTAGCCAGCAAAAACGTTGGGGCCACGCACTTCGATCATGCCGATCTCGCCTTGCGGCAGCGGCTTGCCATCACCATCGGCGATTCGCAGGTCCGTGCCCGGCAACGGAAACCCGACAGAGCCCGGCTTGCGAACGCCCGCATAGGGATTGGACGTGTTCATGTTGGTCTCGGTCATGCCATAGCGTTCCAGGATCGCCTGACCTGTCTTGGCCGACCATTCGCGATGGGTTTCCGCCAGCAAGGGCGCCGAGCCCGACACGAACAGCCGCATATGGCCAGCGGTTTCGCGGCCCAGGCGCGAGTCCTGCAGCAGCCGGACATAGAAGGTCGGCACCCCCATCATCACCGTGGCGGACGGGAGGCTGCGGAAGATTTCCTCGATGTCGAACCTGGGCAGCAGGATGATGGAAGCGCGCGCCGCCAGGCAAATGTTGATCGCCACGAACAGGCCGTGGATATGGAAGATCGGCAAGGCGTGCAGCAGCACATCGTCATGGCTGAAATGCCAGAGCTGGCGCAGCACCTCGGCATTGGACCACAGGTTGCCATGGGTGAGCATGGCGCCCTTGGAAACACCTGTGGTGCCGGAGGTGTAAAGAATGCTGGCCAGATCATCCTTGCCCAGCACGGCATCGGGAAAATCCGGCGACTGGCTTGCAGCCTGTTCCAGCAGGCTTCCGCTTTTGCCGTCATCGCCCAGGGTCAGAACAGCGCCTTGGGAGAAAATGCCCGTCAGCATCTGCGCATCGCGCGGCGCACAGACGAAAATCGAAGGTTCGGCATTGCCGATGAAATAGCGCAGCTCGCTGGCGGTATAGCCGGTGTTGAGCGGCAGATAGACCAGCCCGGCGCGCAGGCAGGCCAGATAGAGAAAGATGTTCTCGGCGCTCTTCTCCACCTGCACGGCGACGCGGTCGCCCTTTTTGGCGCCCTGCGCCGTCAGCACATGGGCATAGCGCCCCGCCTGGTCGAAGGCCTGTGCGAATGTGACGGTCTCGCGCCCCGGCGGCGCCAGGAATATCTTGTTGCGATGCAGTGGGGGTGCG
The DNA here is from genome assembly GCA_947455695.1 of Alphaproteobacteria bacterium. Taxonomy (GTDB): domain Bacteria; phylum Pseudomonadota; class Alphaproteobacteria; order Micropepsales; family Micropepsaceae; genus Rhizomicrobium. The sequence goes on along the minus strand of CANGRN010000004.1, from coordinate 6,368 downwards.
GAAAAGCGGGTAAAGAGATTATCGGTCATGTTGCCTGTATTGGACGGCTGCTCTAGCGTTTTCTCCATGCTACAGGACCGGGACTGAACAGAACAACCGGTGCCGGCGGGGGTGGAATGACAATCTACGGCGTTGCGCTGCTGGCCATCTGCACCCTGATCGGCGTGGGGCTGGGCGATCTTCTGGGCATGGCCCTGCACGTCAAAGCCAATGTCGGCGGCGTCGGCATCGCCATGGTGCTCCTGATCTCGGCGCGGGTCTGGCTGAGCCATCGCGGCGCCCTGTCCGCGGGCATCAAGCTGGGCACCGAATTCTGGGCCACCATGTACATCCCCATCGTCGTCGCCATGGCGGCGCAGCAGAATGTGCTGTCTGCCGCCAGCGGTGGCCCGATGGTGGTGATCGCTGCCGTCCTGACAGTGGGCGCCTGTGCCGGTGTGGTGGCGCTGATCAGCCGGATCGACAAGGGGGAGAAGCCATGAGCTTCCTGGTCGATCTTCTCACCAAACAGGGCCTGGTCACCGCCTTCGCCGTGGTCGGTGCGATCATCTATGCCTCTCACCTGATCTCGAAATACCTCACCGGCGGGCGCATCCATGGTTCGGCCATCGCCATCCTGGCCGGACTGGGCCTGGCTTATTGGGGCGGCGTCGCAACCCACGGCCAGAAAGGCATTGCCGATGTTCCGATGTTTGCCGGCATCGGCCTGTTGGGCGGCGCGCTGCTGCGGGACTTTGCCATCGTCGCCACCGCCTTTGAAGTGGACGTGGTCCAGGCCCGGCGCGCCGGTTTGCTGGGCGCGCTTTCGCTGGCCCTTGGCACCATCATTCCCTTCGGCATTGGCGTCGCGGTGGCGCGTTTCTATGGCTACACCGACGCGGTCAGCCTGACCACCATTGGCGACGGCGCCATCACCTATATCGTAGGGCTGGTGACCGGCGCGGCGCTGGGTGCCTCTTCGCCGGTAATGGCGCTGAGCATTGGCGTGGGCGTGCTGAAGGCCATCATCGTCATGATCGGTACACCGTTCCTGGCGCCCTTTATCGGGCTGAACAATCCGCGCTCGGCCATGAGCTATGGCGGGTTGATGGGCACGGTCAGCGGCGTCACAGGCGGGCTGGCCGCCACCGATCCCAGGCTGGTGCCCTATGGCGCGCTGATTGCGACCTTCCACACCGGTTTTGGCTGCCTGGTGGGACCGTCGATCCTTTATTTCACCGTGCGGGCTTTCACGGGTTGATCGTCGCGCGCGATCTTGCCGCCCTTCATCACGAAATTGACGCGCTGAAGTTCGGTGATATCCGCGAGCGGATTGCCCGGCACGGCGATCAGGTCGGCATACTTGCCCGCTTCCAGTGATCCGATGCGATCCTGCCAGCCCAACACCTCGGCGCTGTTGACCGTGGCCGCCTGAATGGCACGCGCCGGCGGGAAATGCGCCTGATTCACCAGCGCCACCAGTTCCAGCGCCTGGGTGCCGTGCGGAAAGGTCGAGCCGTCCACGCCGCTGCCGACGGTGATCTTCATGCCCCTGGTGTGCGACGCCAGGATCACTGCATTCTGGAAAATCGGGATCATGCGGTACTTGCCGCCGGTATTCCTGGCGTCGTTGTCGTCCATGTAAGGCTCGGTGTAGCGCTGCAGGGTCGGGTCATAGGACAGCCCCTTGGCCACCATCATGTCGGCCTGCTCCTGATCCAGCCCGAAGGCATGCTCGATGCTGTCACAGCCGGCGACAATCGCGTTCTTCTGCCCTTCGCCACCAAAGACATGACAGGCGGTCTTGCGGCCCAGCTTGTGGGTCTCGTCGATCAGCGCCTGCAGCACCGGCATGGGATAAGTCACGACATAGGCGGGCTTGCCGTCGGCGCCGAAGAAATAGGCGCCGGCCGGAAACAGCTTGATCCAGTCCGCGCCATGGCCGATCTGGTCGCGCACCGCGGCGCGCGCTTCCTCGACATTATGCACCACCGCGCTTTCGCCCGGCTCCAGCGGCTTGGCGCCGGCTGCGCCCCACACGATGCCGCGGGTGGAAACCTGGGCGCGCGGCCCGTCGATCTCGCCGCGATTGATGGCGTCACGGATATCCACGTCGGCGTAAGCGTTGCCATGCGTGCTCATGTCGCGCACCGCGGTGAAGCCGGCATGCAAGTCGGCCTGTGTGTTCTGCACCGCCAGCAAGGCCGCGGCTTCGCGGCTGATGCCGGGCTTGAGGGCATTGAACATGTGGGTGTGCATGTCCACCAGGCCGGGCAGCACCGTCTCATGGGAAAGATCGGTGACGCTCGCGCCGGCCGGAATTTTCACCTTGCCGGCCGGACCAACCGCGATGATCTTGTCGCCCTCGATCACAACAACCTGGTTGGCCAGCAAGGTGCCGGTCTTGCTGTCGAACAGGTGGCCGGCGCGTATTGCGCGCGTCACAGAAGCCGACGGGCACTTGTTGGCGCCGCCATCGATGCCGAAACAGGGCTGCACACCGGCGCCGCGCCAGGGCGTGCCCTGGCCGCCCACCTGGGCATTGGCCCCCGCCAGCGCAAAAGAAAGCATTGCCGCCGTGATGATGATGCGCCGCATGAAGCCCCCGAATGATGCATTGCAGCGAGCCTAGCCCGCTCCAAGTGATTGCGATTATGCTCGCCGCAACATGAGATAATCCCGGGGGCGTGACAATGCAGGGCTTCAAGACCGCTTTATTGCTCGTGCTTTTTTGGGCCGGTGCATCCTCCGCGCAAGCCGCCAACATCACGGCAGCCGACTGGGGCACCACCGTGGACGGCCGCAAGATCCAGCTTTTCACCCTGACCGGTCCCAAGGGGCTGGAGGCGCGCATCACCAATTATGGCGGCATGATCGTCAGCCTGATGGTGCCCAACAAGCAGGGCACCAAAACCGATACCGAGCTGGGTTTTGACGATGCCGCCTCCTACCAGAAAGGCAGCGTATTCGGTGCCGTGATCGGCCGTTATGTCGGCCGCGTCAGCCATGGCGGCAGCTTCAGCATTGATGGCAAGACCTATCAGCTGGAAAAAAGCAGCCCGGACGCCAAGTTCGTGATCCATGGCGGCACCGCCCCTTTTTCGAAAAAGCTGTGGCAGGCGGAAATGAAAGACGGTGCGGAGCCCAGCCTGGTCCTGACCCTGGTGAGTCCGGATGGCGATGGCGGTTTTCCCGGCGAACTGACCACGGTGATGACCTACACGCTGACCAAGGACCGGGCGCTGCGGATCGATTACAAAGCGACCTCCGACCGGCCGACCATCGCCAACCTGACCAACCATTCCTATTTTGCGCTGCAGGGCGAAGGCAATGGTGACATTTCCAATCAGACGCTTCAGGTCTTTGCCGACAAATACACGCCGCAGGACGCCGACAATCTGGTGACGGGCGAGATCGCATCGGTGGACGGCACCCCTTTCGATTTCCGCAAGCCCGTGCGGCTGGGCACGGTGCTGAACTCACCCTTCGATCAGATCGCCATGCGCGGCGGACTGGACATCTGCATGATCATCAACGGCAAGCCTGGCACCCTGCGCCGCGCGGCGCGGCTGGCCGATCCGGGTACCGGGATCGTGATGGATGTGTCCACCACCCAGCCGGGCCTGCAGCTTTACAGCGACAATATCGGCACCCGGACACAAGTCGGCAAAGGCGGCAAGATCTATCGCACCTTTTATTCGATGAGCCTGGAGACCGAAGGCTATCTGGACGCCATCAACCATCCGAACTTTCCGTCGAAGCTGGTGGCCCCGGGACAGCCGCTGCACGAAGTGACCGAGTTCAGGTTCAGCACCAACTAGCGCGGCAGCACAAAGCGGCTGTGGGTTCCGGTCAGGGGATAGGATTTTCCCTTCCAGACAAATGCGCCCGGCAGCGCGGCGGGACGGTCGATCAGCGCTGTCAGGCTGTCACCCTTGATCATATAGCGAACCGACACTTTGCCCTTGGGGGTGGCGGCGGCGGCATCCAGTGAGGTGAGATTGCCCAGGTTCGGCGACACCCTGAGCCGGCTATAGCCGGGCGCCGCGGGGCGAATGCCCGCCACCAGTCCCAAAAGATCGGCGGTGGGATGGGCGCTCCAGGCATGGGTGTCGGAGCGGGTGTCCCCGCGCGACTCCGGCCATGTCGTATAATGCAGCGCCAGCAGATCGCGCCAGGTCTGCAGCAGGGCGGGATAGCGGTCGGCCCGGCCGGCATGCTCGAAGGCGCGCACCAGGTACCAGGCGAAATAATAGGTGGAGGTGTACAGGTCGCCCGGCGCATCGATGCCGTGACCCGGCACGGTGATGCGGTCCAGGATGGCGGCGGCTTCCTCCGGCGTGGCCACGTCATACAGCACCGCCAGGATGTTCATGTGCTGGCTGAGCGGCTTCAAATCCGAGGTGTCAGCGAACAGCCCGCGATCCTTGTCCCAGCAATGGGCGCGGATGGCGGCGCGGGCCTCATCGGCGCGCGCGGTGTCGGCATCGGCCTGCGCCTTGTCACCATAGGCCGCTTCCAGCGCCGCACCCTGGCGCAGCGCGCCGAGCCAGGACACGGTCATCAGGCAGCTGCCGCCATCGGCGCCATAGGCCGGGAAAGTGTCGCGGTTGTTGCCCTTGGGGCCGGCCCAGTCGATGAAATTCCATTGCGGATTCTTTTTGAGCAACCCGTTGGCGGCGCGCCAGGGCTCGAACCATTTCAGGATGGTGCGCATGCGCGGCAGGTTGCGCGTGACCAGCGCGGTATCGGGCTGCTCCATCGACCAGTCGGCCAGCATCCCCACCCAGGCCAGCGAGAAGGTGGCGATGACATTGTCGCTGCGGCTGGGATAGGCGCCCTGCTCCAGCCCGCCTTCGACATCGGATTCGGCAAAAGCCTCGATCGCCTGTTGCGCCAGGCGCGGATCACCGGTCACGGCGTAGGAGATCAGCATCTGCAGCCGCGTATCGCCGGTATATTGCAGCTGCTCCCAATAGGCGCTGTCCATATAGGTTTCATGGGCGTCGATCAGCGCGGTGCGCCAGCCCACCCGCCAGATCTTGTTCAGCTGTGGATCGCTGCTGGTGAAATGCGCCACTTGCCGGAACGGATAGCTGGTCTCGTGGACGCGGAACCCCTCCAAGGCCAGCGGCGCGGGGCCGGTCTGAACGTCAAGCTCGGCATAGCGCCAGGTCCGCCACCAGAGCGGCATGAAGCTGCGGCGCGTGCCATCGGCGATGAAGGTGTCGAAGATGCCCAGCGCTTGGCGGTCGCCGACAAGATCGCGGTCGGCCTTCTTCATGTCGGCGTCATACAGCGCCTCGGCATACGTCAGCTTGATGGTGGCACCCGTGCCACCGGACATCGTAAGTTCGGGATAGCCGGAAATCATTGCCTCGCGCCGCAGCAATATCTTGGCGTGCGTGTTGGCCGGCACGATCAGGGAATGCTTGGGGAAATCACCGCCGATGTCGCTGCGTACTGTTTCGCCCGGCGCGGCGGGCACAAAGCTCTGCTGCGGCAACGGATCAGCAATCAGGGTTCGATTTGCCGCCAACGGCGCGGGCACCGCATCGACCCAGCCGCCGGCTTCCGTCGCGCCGGTCCAGTTCCAGTCAGCCTTGCCCGCGTCGATTACTTCGGGCGCGCTGGCGACATAATAGCGGCCGCGCGGCACCTGGGTGCGGCCATTGGTTGCGCTGTGACCTACATCGATCTTCACCCGCCAGCCGGCCTCGCCGGTTGCTAGCCCGTCTCCGGTCACACGAAAACCCAGCCCCGCGCTTTGCTGGGCGATGGGCGCGATCTGCGGCGGCAGAGCGCCCGCGGCGGGTGGCGGGCCGTTCGTTGCTGTCCGCACGAAATCCCACACCGCCGCCGCCACGACATTGCGGCCGGGCTTCAGATAGGGCGCCAGGTCGAGCCCTTCGGTGCGCCAATGCGCCAAAGTGCCGGTGGAAGGCCCGGCGGCGACGCGCTTGCCGTTGACGAACAGGATGAAACGATTGTCGGCTGTGACCGTGACCGGCAGAGTCTTTGGCGCCCTGGCCACATCCAGCATGCGGCGGAAATGCAGGACGATGGGGCCCGATACCGAAGCCGCATCGGGGTGGGTGACCCAGCCATCCGCCGGCGCGCCCCAGGCCGACGTGCTTAACAGCAGCGCAACCAGAACGGCCCAGCGCTTCATTGCGGCGTCAGCAGGATGGTCTTCTCCGCCACCAATTCCACCTTGGGCCGTGAGAAGAAGACCGGGAAATATTTCCCCCGCGCCCACAGCTCATACAGATCACGGTAATGCGGATCATCGACGTCGCCCGACTGGCCCGGATTGTTCTGTCCCACCGACGCGTCCCAGTCATAGGTATCCGACACGATCTTGAAAGACGCGCCTGCGCCCTGATTGT
>CANGRN010000003.1 GCA_947455695.1 Alphaproteobacteria bacterium | reverse complement strand
CGGGCAGCGAATACATCGCCGCCCCGTCGCCGGTCACCGCGATCACCTTGCGATCCGGGCAGGCCAGGCTAGCGCCCACCGCCATGGGCGGGGCATCGCCGATGGCGCCGCCGGTCAGCACGATCCAGTCATGCAGGGGTCCGTGCTTCAGCGAGGCCTGCAGCCCCATGCCGGCGGTAAGCGAGTCATCCGACAGGATGGCGTTGTCGGGCATCAGCCGCGCGATGATGGCTCCCATGCTGAAGCTGTCCAAGGCGCCATGCAGCGGCATGTCCGGCATCACACGCTGTACAAGGCGGCCCGGCGCGCGCGCGCCCAGCGCATCGGCCAGTGCAGCCAGCGCGCCCACGCTGTCTTCTTGCGGCGTCGCAAGCATCAGCAACTCGCAGTCTTCGGGCGTCACCCAGCTGGGCTTGCCGGGATAGGCGAAGAAGGTGACCGGCGGGGGCGCGCCCACCAGCACGATCTGCTCCAGCCCCTTGAGGAATTCGACAATGTCCTCCGCGAAATAGGGCACGCGCTCGACCTCGGGCAGTCCATCGCCGCGGGTCATGCGCGGGGTAAAATAATCATGGAACAGCCGCGCCCCGGTGGCAGCAGCAATCCGGCCGGCCGCTTCGACACCGGCACGTTCCAGGCAGCGGCCGCGCATCAGCAGCGCCGTCTTCCTGCCGTTCTTCAGCGCGGCGGCGACCCGGTCGATCACCGCGCTATCGACCGCGCCGGGCGGCGCCACCGGCAGCGGCCTGGCGGGCGCGGACGCCTCATTCCAGGCGCAGTCGGCAGGCAGCACCAAGGTCGCGATCTGTCCGGGCCAGGCCCTTGCGGCTTGAACGCAACGGGCGCCGTCGCCCGCCACCGCATCCGCCGACCGGCTTTGATGCAGCCAATCGGATACGCCGCCGCAGATTGCCATGATGTCGGACGTCAGTGGCGCCTGGACATATTGGGAATGGCTGGTGGCATGATCGCCCACGATATTGACCACGGGGGCGCCTGCCTTGCGGGCATTGTGCAAAAAGGACATCGCGTTGGCGAAGCCCGGCCCCAGATGCAGCAAGGTCGCGGCGGGCTTGCCGGTCATGCGGGCGTAGCCATCGGCCGCGCCCGCCACCACGCCTTCGAACAGGCACAGCACGCCGCGCATTCGTGGCTCGCGGTCCAGCGCCGCCACGAAATGCATTTCCGAAGTGCCCGGATTGCCGAAGCAAATCTCGATGCCGCTATCGGCAAGGGTATGGACCAGACTCTCTGCGCCGTTCATGGCGCTACTTCAAACAAGAAGGGCCGCCACCCGCAAGGGTGACGGCCCGACATTGTCGTGCTGAAGACGCCCGCTTACGCGGCGCGGTCCTTCGACAGAAGGATCCAGTTCGCGGTTTCAGTCGTCCGCAGGCTGAGACAATGAGACAATGGATCACCTCCCTTTCAAAATTGTTGCACCGCAAATATAGGCCGGCCTCCCTCCACTTCAAGGGCGGAAGTTCAGGCCAGCTTGGCGCGTTCGGCGGCGCCGCGCGCCAGCAGATTCTCGTCCGAGATGACGGTCAGGAAATCAAAGCCCTTCTCGATCATCTGCTGCGCATATTCGGCGCTGGTGCAATGCATGCCGGCTTTGAGACCCGCCTTCTTGGCTGCGGCCAGGATCTTGTCGATGGCTTCCATCACCACCGGATCGGTCTGGTTCTGCTTGGCTTCACGGCCCAGCGCGAGCCCCAGGTCGGACGGGCCGACATACAGCATGTCCAGACCCTTCACCGCGGCGATGGCATCCACATTCTGGAGGCCCTTCAGGGTTTCGATCTGGATGATCGTCAAGATCGTCTTGTTGGCGTGATGGACATAGTCCTTGCCGCCATAGAGAAGCCCGCGCTTGGGCCCGAAGCTGCGATAGCCGTCCGGCGGATAGTGACAGGCGCCGACGAACCGCTCGCACTCCTCCACGCTTTCGATGTTGGGGCAGATCACGCCATAGGCGCCGGCATCCAGCGCCTTCATCACATCGCCCGGCGCGTTCCAGGCCACCCGCATCAGCGGCACCGTGTCGGTGGTGGAGATGGCGGCGAACATCGCGCACATGGAGGCGAAGTCGCTGGCGCCATGCTGCAAGTCCACGGTCAGGCTGTCCCAGCCCTGGTGCGCCAGCATCTCCGCCGCCAGGGTCCCCGGCAGGGTGATCCAGCAATTCAAAGCCGGCTTGCCCGAAGCCCATAATTCGCGGATACGATTGGCGCGCATGCCCGGCGAAGGTTAGACCAACGACGGGCAAGGGCAAGGGGCCCTCTTAAGGGGACAGGCTTGGAAACGCTTTCCACCACATGCGTGATCGCGGGCGGCGGCCCGGCCGGCATGATGTGCGGCTACCTGCTGGCCCGGGCCGGGGTCGACGTGACCGTGCTGGAAAAGCACAAGGACTTCCTGCGCGATTTCCGGGGTGACACGGTGCATCCCTCCACCCTGCAGGTGATGCATGAACTGGGCCTGCTGGAGGAGTTCCTCAAGCTGCCCCACACCCGTATCCGCACCGGCAATATCGAGATCGGCGACGAGCATTTCACCATCGGCGACTTTGGCTATCTTCCTACCGCCGCCAAGTTCATCGCCCTGATGCCGCAATGGGACTTCCTGGATTTCCTGGCTGCGCAGGGCAGAAAACTGCCCAACTTTCATCTGCTGATGCAGACCCAGGCCAGGGATTTGATCGCCCAGAAAGACCGCAAGGGGGGCGATCGCATCTGCGGCGTGCTGGCGACGGGACCAGCCGGGAATGTCCAGATCAAGGCCGGGCTGACCATTGCCGCCGATGGCCGCCATTCCACCCTGCGCGACAAGTCCGGCCTGAAGGTCGACGATCTGGGCGCGCCGTTCGACGTGCTGTGGCTGAGCCTGCCGGTGCTGCCGGGCGATCCCGCCGACCTGATCGGCAAGGTGCGGGACGGCCAGTTGTTCGTGATGATCTATCGCACCGACTACTGGCAGTGCGCCTATCTGATCCCCAAGGGCGGCTTCGATACCATCAAGGCGGATGGCCTGACCAAATTCCGAAATCGCCTGAAATCCATCGCCGGCTTCGCCGCGGGCCGCATCGACGAGACAATCAAGGACTTCGACCAGGTCAAGCTCCTGACCGTGACAGTGGACCGGCTGGAAAAATGGGCGCGCCCCGGCCTTTTGTGCATCGGCGATGCCGCCCATGCCATGTCGCCCATCGGCGGGGTGGGCATCAACCTGGCCATCCAGGACGCGGTGGCGACAGCCAACATCCTCAGCCCCGTACTGACCCGTGGCGTGCCGACGTTCCGTGACCTGAAGAAGGTCCAGAAGCGGCGGCAATTCCCCACCAGGGTGATCCAGACCTTCCAGGTGATGGCGCAGAAATTCATGCTGGCGCCCACATTGGCCGCGATGAAGACGCCCAGGCCGCCGGGCATCGTCCGCTTGCTGAATGCCTGGCCGTGGCTGCGCCAGTTCCCCGCCCGCTTCATCGGAATGGGCGTGCGCCCCGAGCATGTGCGGCTGCCAAAGCGCTGATATTGCTGCGTTGCGGCGACGAATGTGCGTTCCCGCAAGGGCTGAACGGGTCTAGCCTTGAGGCGACGAATACGGGAGCCGCCCATGACGTTGGTGCATCATCCGATTGAGTCATCCCACAAGGAACAGAATCACTGCGCCCTCATGTTCTGTCTGACATGGGTGGGATTCTTCGTCTTTATCGGGATCGTCACCTGGATCGGCAGCGCGCTTTAACGCTGCCGCCCGCCGACATGAATTCGCGCTGACGCGCGAACTCACATTTGCATGGTCCAGCCTTCAACGCCCATCGCGGCCTGACGCACGGCTTCCGTCAATGTCGGATGCGAATGACAGGTGCGGGCGATGTCTTCGGATGACGCACCGAACTCCATCGCCAGAGCCACTTCCGCGATCAGGTTGCCGGCTTCCGGCCCGATGATGGCGCAGCCCAGCACCTTGTCGGTCGCCGCATCCGCCAGGATTTTCACAAAGCCGTCGGTCGCCAGGATGGTCTTGGCGCGCGCATTGGCGGTGAAGGGAAACTTGCCGACCTTGTACTGAACGCCGGCGGCCTTGAGCTCTTCCTCGGTCTTGCCGACGGTGGCGACTTCCGGAAAGGTGTAGACCACCGAGGGAATGGCATCGTAGTTCACATGCCCCGCCTTGCCGGCGATCAGCTCGGCGCAGGCGACGCCTTCATCCTCGGCCTTGTGCGCCAGCATGGGGCCTTCGCGGCAATCGCCGACGGCATGGATGCCCGGCACATTGGTGCGATAGTGATGGTCGGTGACGACGCGGCCGCGCTTGTCCATGGCGACGCCCACCTCGGCGAGACCCAGATTGGCGGTGTAGGGAATGCGGCCGATGGCGACCAGCATCACATCGGCATCCAGGACCTGGGCGTCGCCGCCGGCGGCCGGTTCGACGGAAACCTTCAAGGCGCCGCCCTTCTTCTCGACGCCGGTGACCTTGGTCGACAGATGGAACGTAAAGCCCTGCTTGGTCAGCAAGCGCTGGAATGCCTTGGACACTTCCAGGTCGATGCCGGGCGTGACGCGATCGAGGAATTCCACCACCGTCACTTCGGAGCCCAGCCGGGCCCATACCGAACCCAGCTCCAGCCCGATAACGCCCGCGCCGACCACCAGCAGCTTCTTGGGAACAGATGTGAGCGCGATGGCGCCGGTCGAGGAGACGATCTGTTTTTCGTCCACCGTCACGCCGGGCAGCGGCGCCACGTCCGAGCCGGTGGCGATGATGATGTGCTTGGCTGTCAGCTCGCGGGTCTTGCCGTCGGCCAGCTTCACGCTGACCTTGCCGGGCGCGGTGATCTTCGCTTCGCCGACAATGGCCTCGCTCTTGGCTTTCTTGAGCAGGAATTCCACGCCCTTGGTCAGCTCGCCGACCACCTTGGACTTCTGCGCCATCATGGCGGGCAGGTCCAACTCCACCTTGGCCTTGATGCCCAGCTTGGCGAAATCATGGTTTGCTTCGTGGAAGCGTTCCGACGCGTGCAGCAGCGCCTTGGAGGGGATGCAGCCCACATTCAGACAGGTGCCGCCGAAGCTGCCGCGCTTGTCGATGCAGGCGCTGGTCAGGCCAAGCTGGCCCAGGCGGATCGCGGCATTGTAGCCGCCCGGTCCGCCACCGATCACGATTGCATCAAAACTGTCCGCCATGGTCCCGCTCTGGTGATTTTTACCTGCCGGAACATAACCATTCAGCGCTTAACGAAAACAGCCCAAAACGCATGCCAGTGCGGCGAATTGGCTAAACCTGCGCGCCTTCGCCCCGTTTCAGGTCCGGGTCCGGGTCCGGGAAGATCAGATCCACCACCGTGCCCTGCCCGGGCTCGGAATGGACGCTGGAAACACCCCCCAGCTGCAGGCCGAAGGTCTTGATCAGCCGGCTGCCCACGCTCTTGCTGGTGCTGTCCATGGCAAAACCCTTGCCGTCATCGGCGATGGCCAGTTTCAGCTTGCCGCCGTCCACCGGCACCATGCTGACCCGGATCACGCCCTGCCGCTCGCTGGGGAAGGCGTGCTTGAAGATGTTGGTCAGGACTTCCACCGTGAACAGGGCCAGCGCCACCGCCACGCTGCCCGACACGATGCGGCTGGGCACATCGACCTCGACCCGCACATTCTCGTTGCTCATGCCGCCGGCGATCTGGTGGCACAGCTCTTCCAGCAGCTGGCGGATGTCCAGGGTGCTCTGGTCTTCCAGCTCATTGAGGATCCGGTGCACCAGCGCCAGGGCATTGATGCGGGTCTGGGCCTGCAGCAGCGCATCGCGCGCCGCCGGGTCCTTCACCTGGTTGGCCTGGATGGACAGAAGGCTCATCACGATCTGAAGATTGTTCTTCACCCGGTGATGGATTTCCTTGATCAGGGTGGTCTTCATGTCCACCGACTCGCGCAGGCGCCGGTCGCGGTCCTGGATGCCTTCGGCCATATCGGCCAGGGCATCCCCCAGCAGCTTGAACTCCACCGGCGCTTCCACCAGGTCGGGGCGGATGGCGTAATGGCCGCTGCGATAGGCCGCCGCGATGCGCCGCAGATAGCTGATCCATTGGGTGACCTGCCGGTCGGTGGCCAGCCAGATGGCGAACCAGGCAAAGCCGATCATCAAGATGGGCAGCGCGAAATCCAAGCCGACATGCAGATAGGTGGGACCGAACAGCCGGCTCTCGCCCATCGCAAAGGCCACGAAGATGGAATTGCCCATCAAGGTCGCGCTGCCATAGCGCCACAGATCGCCGCGGCTATCCACCGCGCTGGACACGTCATCGGGATCGGCGCCGCTCGACAGCGCCGCCTTGGCAATGGCCGCGCCCACATCCTTGTTGTTGGTCGCGATCACCTTGCCGGTGCGGTCGAACACCGCCACCACCGCGCCCTTGGGCAGGTTGGCGGACCGCATCATGTAATCGATCCAGTGCACGTCCAGCGAGATCGCCACGGTGCCGTCGAATGTGCCATCCGCCTTGTGCAACGCCAGCATGCCGCCGATCACCGGCTGGCCGGTGACGCGGCTGATCAATTCGTTGGACACCGCCATGCCGTCGGTTTTCTGAGCATCGGCGAACACGCCATAGCTGTTGACCTTCAGGCCATGCGCCAGCGCCATGGCCGAACAGACCACGCGGCCGCTGGCATCGATGCGCGACAGGTTGGAGAAATAGCGCACACCGATCAGGGTATCAGCCAGCACGCCATCGCAGTTGCCGTTCATGCCGCGCACTTCGGACAGGCTGCCCACCGCGCGCAGCACCTGTTCGGCGGCGGCCATCAGGTTCTGATCGCCGGCCGCCACGGTGCGGGCCGATTGCAGCAGCCGGTCATGGACATTGGCGATATCCAGCCGGGCGCGCGCCACGCCCTGGAAAATGGACACCAGCACCACAGGCACCAGCGCCAGGGTAATGATCGCCTGAAGGCGGCGGCGCAGTGTCCAGCCCGCCTCGCGGCTCATCAGGTTCATGGCGTTATTTGGGGCGCTTTTTTCCGGCGAGGTCGGAACGACCAGGGCTGAGCTGATCAAGCTGCGCCATGATTTCACGAGCGGCATCTCCCCCGGCAGGACGGGTCACATCGTCCAGCGTGTCGCTGCCGTCAAGAATCTCTATCAAGGTCTTGCGCGCGCGGGCAACCCGGCTTTTCACCGTGCCCACGGCGCATTTGCAGATGGCCGCGGCGTCTTCGTAGGAAAAACCGCCGGCGCCCACCAGAATCAGGGCTTCGCGCTGTTCGTCGGACAGATGCTTGAGGGCGCGCACCGTGTCGGACAATTCGGCGCTGTGAACCTGATCCTCACCGCCACCGGGAATGCGTTCGGCCGCTTCCTGGTCCCACGGCGCCTGACGCCAAGCGCGGCGGCGGTCGGAATAGAACTGGTTGCGCAGGATGGTGAACAGCCAGGCCTTGAGGTTGGTGCCCGGAATGAAGCTGGAGCGGCTTTGCCAGGCCTTGACCAGGGTTTCCTGCGCCAGGTCGTCGGCGGCTTCCTGGTTGCCGGTGAGCGAGCGGGCAAAGGCGCGCAGAAACGGCACCAGGCCAAGCAGTTCGGATTTGAAGTCCGGGTTTTCCGGCTTCTGGGAAAAGGCAGACGGGGCGGAGCTGGGCATCACGATACCTTCTTCCCCCCCTTGTCCTCAGCTTCGTCGATCTGACGGAGCAAATCCATGAAATCGTCCGGCACCTGTTCCTGTGCCACGTCATCGTACATTCGGCGCAGTTCGCGGCCGATTGCTCGCTGGCGCGCCCGGATCGCCCGGGCCTTTTCGGAGGGCTTCTCTTCGTTAGCCACGTCCATATCCCATTGCTGCGTCATGTTTGCCCAAACCATTTCCTGGTTCGGCGCTGGCCCGAAAAACCGGGAAAAGCGCCAGATTTCGACGTGTCGGCCCCATTCCAGTTCCCTTCCCAAGGTTCCAAACGAACAGATTTCACGATGGTTCCGACAGGCTAGGGAACTTTTTTGGCTGGCGTAAGTTCCTCCCCTGAGCTTTTCTTTCTGCCGAAGGAGCCTTTTGCATGAGCATGTCGCAAACCCTTGCGCCCCATCTTCCCTATTTGCGCCGTTACGCGCGCGCCCTGACCGGGTCCCAGTCCAGCGGGGACGCCCATGTCCGGGCCGCCCTGACCGCCATTTTGGCGGGCGATCAAAGCCTTATCGAAGGGGTCCCGCCGCGGGTTGGCCTGTACCGGATATTCCACGCCATCTGGCAGTCCGGCGCCGAGCATTTCGACAATGAGGCCCCCGCCGCCAGCCTGAGCCCCGAGGGACGCCTCAAGTCCCTGTCGGCCACCAAGCGGGCCGCCCTGCTTTTGACCGCCGTGGAAGCCTTCAGCCTGGAGGAAGCCGCCTTTATCGTGGACGAAACCCCCGAAGAGGTGGAAGCGGCCATCCTGGGCGCCCAGAAGACCATCGACAGCCAGCTGGCCAGCCGCGTCCTGATCATCGAGGACGAGCCGATTATTGCGCTCGACCTGGAAAACCTGGTCACCGAGCTGGGCCACAAGGTCGTGGCCGTGGCCGCGACCAAGGACGATGCGGTGGCCAAGGCCAAGTCGGAGCGTCCCGGCCTGGTGCTGGCGGACATCAACCTGGGCGAAGGCGGCAGCGGCATTGACGCGGTCAGCGAGATCCTGGCTTCGTTCGACATCCCGGTTATCTTCATCACCGCCTATCCGGAAAAACTTCTGACCGGCGAACGGCCGGAGCCGACCTACCTGATTGCCAAGCCCTTCCTTCCGGAAACGGTGCAGGCCACGGTGGGACAGGCGCTGTTCTTCCATCCGGTTGCGCGCGAAGCCGCATAACTTTCGTCTTAGTCATTGGAGATCTCAGTCATGGCCGCCAAGAAAAAGCAGAACGGCAACATCGAAGCACGGATCGCCGCGCTGAAAGCCGACATCCAGGCGCTGCAAGGCGACATGAAGGGCCTGTATGGCGATGTCAGCGAAATCGCGTCCGAGCGTGCGGCACTTGCCATGCGTTCGGCCGAGGAGATCGCCGACCGCGCCGTGGCCCTGGCCGAGGAAGCCGCGGTCCAGGCCAAGGCGACCGCGCTGGAATACAAGGAAGAGGCCGAAGACTGGGCGGACGAGAATGCCGAAGAACTGCGCGACCGCGTCCGCGCCCAGCCCATCCAGTCGCTGCTGATTGCCGGCGGCATCGGCGCCTTTCTGGGCGCGATCTTTCTGCGGCGCTGAAGCGCCGCCTTAAGATTTCATTGCGGCGCGACGCGCCCGGGGCGCAGGTAATTTCCCTGTTATCGCCCGCTGGCATATAGTCGGGCGGCAAAGGGGACCTGACATGTTCGCGCGACTGACCGCCAAGGTGATTTTCGCCGCTGCCGCCATTGCCATGGCGTTTTTCGGCATCGGCTTTCTTGGCATGGCGCTGGCCGCGGCCCTGGTCGCCGCGCTGGGCACGGTGGGCGGCTATGCGCTTGCCGGCGTCGTCTTCCTGGTCCCGCCGTTGCTCTGGGCCTTGATCACGCATCTGTTCCGCCGCCGCCGCCCGGCACAGCAGCAAGCCCCCACCAATGATCTGACCCGCGTGCTGCTCGCCGCGGTTGCGAAAGAAACGCCATGGGTTGCCATTGTCGGCGCCGGGCTGATTGGCGTCGCCAACCTGTTTCTCAACCGCAACAAATCCCCCAAATAGGAGCCCCTCATCGCATCCACCCTGTGGATGGATGGAACTTGCGACCGGCAGCAACGTTTTTGTGACCTACACTCGTTGGGAGCAAACGGCATGCTGGGTTGGGCGCTTACTTTTCTGATCCTCGCACTGGTCGCCGGGTATATGGGCTTTTTCGGTTTGGCAGGACTGGCGGCAACCATCGCCAAGCTGCTGCTGGTGGTGTTCCTGATCCTGCTGATCGTCAGCGCCTTTTCCGGCGCACTCAGGGGCAGGCCCCCCATCTGATTTGTCATTCTGACTTTCGAAGGGAGATTGCGCATGCGTATTCCCGCCTTCCTGATCGAGCATCCGCTGGAAACCCTGATCGCCGGGGTGCTTCTGGTCGTCATGCTGTTCGGGTCTTCAGACCGGCACGCCGCCGAAGTCGCGGCCCAGCGTCCGGGCGCCCAGGTGGCCGCGATGGACAAGCTGTAAATTTTTTCGGGTGGTGCGGAACGCTTTTTTCGCCAACCCATTATCTGAAACGAGCGGACGTCCGATCCGGAACGCCCCCAGCCCCTTCGACAGCCCGCTTCGGGTGTCCGCTCTCTAAAAACCCCGCGAAAGCGGGGTTTTTTGCTTTTGGGCGCTTAGGGCATCTTCCCGATCGGGGAACTTTTGGGGTTGCCGACCGGGTAGATCATGTAGAGGCCCGACGGGGTCTGGGCCTGGGTGGGAAAACCCAGATAGCCGAAAGACTGCTGCACTTTGGTGTGCTGGTCGCGGCGAAGTTCCGCCAGATACAGAAGATGACCCTTGAGCAGCGCAGGCGGCGGCACCGGCGCATCCGCATAGCGCTGTGGCTCATTGACCTGGATCACCTTCACACCGGGCTGGGTGAAGCGCAGCCAGGCGGTGGTTTCATAATCGGTGGTGAGGATGGCGTCCGCAAAGCGCGATTGTGTCAGCGCGGCCGCAACCGAGGCGATCGGCGCGAAGTCGCGGCCCAGAATGCGCGCCACCGGATCCTTGCGTAGGTGAAGCACCTGCGGAAACGCCGCATGAAGATAAAGCGCCGCCAGCATCAATGCGGCGACGGGCGCGGCGATCATGGAAACCTTGCGCAGCGCGCCGGTGCCGCCGGCGGCACCGGCGGCCAGGATTGCCAGCGCCGGATAGATGAAACAGGGCCAGTTGCCCTGCACCCGGTCATGCAGCGAATGCTGTAGGAAATAGCCCAGCGCGACCCACGAGAGCAGCGCCAGCATCAACTGGTTGCTGCTGCGATTGGTGGCGCGCCACAGGCCGACCGCCATCAGGACAAAGATCAGCGGCGAGGCCATGCCGAACTGCGCCGCCAAAAACTCGCCCAGATAGCGCAAGGTGAAATGGCCGGCGCCCACGCGGCCGAACTGGAACGCGAAAGTCTCCCAGTGATGTTGCGACTGCCACAGCAAAAACGGCGCCGTGATCGCCAGCGCCGAAATCGCGCCCAGATAGAGCCAGGGTGAGGCGAACCATTTGCGGGCATCGCGGTCCAGCATCAGCCAGCCGAAGGCGCCCGCGCCCAGAAACAGGGCGGAGAATTTGGACAGAAGGCCCAGGCCCGCAGCGGCCCCAACACCCAGCCACCACCTGCCATTGCCCGTGGCCTGCACCTGCGCCAGGCACCAGACGAACGCGCAGGCGGTGACGGTGGAGGGCATGTCGGGGGTCGCGGCCAGCAGCTCCGCCGACACCATGATGGTGAGATTGAAGAAAAGCGCCGCCAATGCCGCGCGATCCTGGTCCTTCAGGATCAGCGCCGCCGCGCGCCAGACAAACCAGGTCGCCGGCAGCGACAGCACCACGCCGGCGGCGCGCACACCCAGGGGCGTGTCGCCCAGTAGCAGCGTCCCGGCGCGGATCAGCCAGGCGATCATGGGTGGATGATCGTAATAACCCCAGGCCGGATGCTGCGACCACAGCCAGTAATAGGCTTCGTCCGCCGATAGCGGCAGAACTGCCGCCATCACGCCGCGCAGCAGGAGCAGCACGCAAATGATCGCCAGAGAAATTCGGGCCGGGATCACCTGGCTCGCCAAACAAATAGCGTGGACATGGCGTAGTTCCACAGCACGCTCATCACCGCGCCCACCGCGCCGGCAAGCCACCAGGTGGAGCGCTCGACATACAGCCAGCTCGCCAGATCCACATTGGCCATCACGCCCACCGAGCAGACCAGGCAGAACAGCACGAAGCCGCGCAGCATCGACCAGCCTTTCAACCGGCGATCCCGATAGGTCAGCTCGTTGTTGAGCAGGAAGTTGCTGGTCATGGCCGCGAAGGTGGCGATGATCTGGGCGGCGCGGAAATTCTCGTGCACCATCAGGCCGCCGAACAACACGGCCAGATGCACCACCAGACCGATGCTGCCGACAATGGCGAAGAAGATGAAACGCGGGTCCAGAAAGTCGCCCGTCATCTTGGCCAGGAGCAGGCCCAGGAACTCCACCCCGATCTGGATATTGAACTTGCTTTCCCCGGCATGGCGCTCGCCGAAGCTGTAGGCCTGTTCGGCAATGCGCAGGCTCGGCCCCGCCGTGGCCGCGATATCCAGCAGGATCTTGAAACCGGCGGGCGACAGGCGCGGGGCGATCTCGTCGAAGCGGTCGCGGCGCATCATGAAAAAGCCCGACATGGGATCGGACAAAGGTGTGCCCACCATCCGGTGGGTCATTTTGGTGGCCAGCCGCGAGATGGCGCCGCGGCCTTCGGAAAAGCTGGCGGCCGATCCGCCCGCGACATACCGGGTGGCCGCCACCAGATCCGCCTGGCCGCCCGTGAGCCTGGCCAGCATGGCGGGCAGCACCTTTTCGTCATGCTGCAGGTCGGCGTCGATCACCGCCACATAGGGGGCGGCACTGGACAGGATGCCCTCGATGCAGGCCCCCGCCAGTCCGCGGCGCCCCACCCGGCGCAGGCAACGCACACGGGGGTCCTGGGCGGCAATCTCCTTCACGGCCGCGGCGGTGCCGTCGGGGGAATTGTCGTCCACGAAGATGGCTTCCCAGGCGATGCCAGCCAAAGCGGCATCCAGCCGGCGCACCAGCTCGGCGACATTGCCCCGCTCCTTGAAGGTCGGAACGACCACCGACAGTTGCGCTGTCGCTGGTTTATTTTGGTCGGTCCCGCTCACGCGGACGCTCCTGAAAGTTGGGCAGTGGCCAAGGGCGGGCTCAAAAAAGACGGTTTCCCTTGGTGACGGCGTGGGCGTTTAACGTCAAGGGGTTAGCGGGCCCGTCAACAAATGGCTAACCAAGTCAGGCGGTTATGAAGCGATAAAGGTGCAACCTTTGGGCGGAAACAGGCGTTAGGCGCCTATGGGCGATCCTGTCATCCCGTCACCCCGTCCCGGCCCCATCCCCGGCCTGCCGGCCGATCACACCCATTTGCGGGTGCTTGCCCCCCGGGTGCTGGTGGTCGAGGACGAGACCAGCGTGGCCATGCTGATCGAGGACATGGTGAGCGAGCTGGCCTATGAGGTTGCCGGGGTGGTGCCGCGCCTGGAAGACGCCATGCGCCTTTTGGACACCGAAAGTTTCGACATCGCGCTGCTGGATGTGCATCTGAACGGCAAGACGGTGTTTGCCTTTGCCGAAGAATTGAAAGAGCGCGACATCCCGTTTGTGTTCGCCACCGCCTATGGTCCCGGCAGCATTCCGAAAAAATTCCAGGACCATATGATGCTGCGCAAGCCTTTCGGCCCGGTGGAGTTGCGCAAGGCCCTGATGCAGCTGTCGGCCTGATCTTCTAGCCGCCGTGGAAGAAGATCGTGTAGATCACGATGCCCGCGATCACCGACAGCGCCAGCGAAATGGCGAGTACATAGCGCATCACCCCCAGTTCCTTGCCCTCCCGGGCTTCCTGGCCGGTCAGGACCGTCTTGCCGTTTTCCGTATGCGCCATGGTCTGTCTCCTGTTACTCGGCGGCGTGGCCGCTGATGTGCAGCCGGTTCTCCAGTTCCGCGATCATCGCCGTGATTTCGTCCCCGCCGGCATTTGCGCGCCAGGCCTGCAGGATCTGCAGCCTTTCGCTGTCGTCAAAGCGGCGGTCGCGCAGCACATCGCCAGGGGTGCGATAGATCCGCGCCGGGTTTTGCCTGATATCGTCGAACAGTCTTTTCTTTGTCATGGGCGATGCCCCAAAAAATTCGAAGTCAGATGCGGCCCAGCAAAGCCAGTACCAGCACGATCACCAGCACCAGGCCCAATGTTCCGGAGGGGTAATAACCCCAGGCCCTGCTGTGCGGCCATGACGGCCAGGCGCCCAGCAAGAGCAAAAGAAGCACGACAATCAGAATGGTTCCGAGCATTTGAAATTCCTTCCTGCATTATCTGGAAGGAACTCCTCCCGCCCCCAGCGGTTCCCCAAAACCGCGGAGTTCCGCGCTTTTTAGAAGGCACAGCGGTCAGGATTGGCAGCGCCAGGCCGGCGCGCCACATGCAAAGCCGCCGGTGCTACTTGGCGAAGCGCAACGCCGCCCACGCGCCCGCGCCGGCGGTGATACCGGTCAGGATGGTCCCCCAGGCGATATCCAGCAACGTGACGCGCAAGGTCCAGACCTTCATGGTCGCCATGTTGGTCAGATCGTAGGTCGCGTAACAGAAGAAGCCGAACAGCGCGCCAAAGAGGGCGGCGGTCTTCCAGTCGCCGGTCGCCAGCGCCGGGCGGACGGCGAAGACCTGGATACCCAGGATGTAGATGACATAGAAAATCACCGCCACGACCATGTTGGGATTGTCGGCGAGCAGCGCGCCCAGGTCTTTCTGGTACAGGCCTTGGGAGGCTGTGGTGAGCCAGAAAAAGTCAAGCCCGCCCATCACCAGGACGCACACACCATAGGCAATCAGAAAAGCCATCATTTCCCCCTGTCCTGCGGTTTTTTTACGCGCGCCAGCAGCGTCCGGATCATTTAGGCTCCGGTGATCCGGGGATCGCAAGGGGGCGTAACTGATCCGATGGCAAGGATAGCGATTGTCGGGACGGGGATTTCGGGGCTGGGCGCTGCATTTTTGCTGAACCCGGACCACGACATCACGGTCTATGAGAAAGCTGCCCGGATCGGCGGCCATAGCCGCACCGTGACCGTCGATCATGACGGCCAGGCCATTCCCGTGGATACCGGTTTCATCGTCTTCAACCGCCCCAACTATCCCAACCTGACCGGCCTGTTCGCCCATCTGGGCGTGCCCACCCATGCCAGCGACATGACCTTTGCCGCCTCCATCAAGGATGGCTGGCTGGAATGGGGCCTCAAGGACCTGGACTCGGTGCTGGGCCAGCGCCGCAACCTGCTGCGGCCCCGCTTTGGCCTGCTGGTGCGCGACGTCCTGAAATTCAACGCCCAGGCGCAGGACACGGTCGAGCGTCACCCCGAACTGAATGTCCAGGGCCTGATCGACAAGCTGGGCCTGGGCGACTGGTTTCGCCGCTTTTACCTCCTGCCCATGTCGGGCGCGATCTGGAGCTGCCCGCCCTGCGAGATGATGAATTTCCCGGCGCGCACCTTGGTGCGGTTCTTCGCCAATCATCACCTGATGTCCTTCACCGGCCAGCCGCAATGGCGCACCGTCACCGGCGGGTCGCAGGAATATGTCAGCCGCCTGACCGCGCCTTTCGCACACCGCATCCGAACCAATTGCGCCGCCGTGGCGGTGACCCGACAGGACGGCAAAGTGCAGGTCAGGGACGCCCAGGGCGGAGCTGCGACGTACGACCAGGTGGTGATGGCCAGCCATGGCGATGAAACACTGGCCTTGCTGAAGGACGTGGACCGCGAGGAGCAGGATGCGCTGGCCCCGTTCCGCTACCAGAAGAACATCGCCGTCCTGCACCGAGATGAAAGCATCATGCCCCGCCGCCGCCGCTGCTGGGCCAGCTGGAATTACGTCTCGGACGGGGACATTCTCCATCCCAAGATCACCGTCACCTACTGGATGAACCTGCTGCAGGGCATCGACCAGAAGTATCCGCTCTTCGTCAGTCTCAATCCCAAGCGCGAAATTCCGGACCATCTGGTGTTCGACCGCACCGAGTTCGACCATCCGGTGTTCGACGAGGCCGCCATCGCCGCCCAGGGCCGCGTCGCGCAGCTTCAGGGCCGCCGCGGCACCTGGTTTGCCGGCGCCCATCTGGGACATGGATTCCATGAGGACGGTCTTGCCAGCGCCGTGCGCGTGGCCCGCGGGCTGGGCGCGCAGATTCCATGGGACACTGGCGCCGTGGCCGCGCCCGACGCGCCGCAGCAAAAGACCCGCCCGGCAGTGGTGATGCCCGGCTTCCCAGACCCGGTGCCGGCCGAATTGTTTTGAGCGCCGCTGCCGTTTAGTCTTGGCTGCCTGCTGGGAAAGCAACGATGTCTTTGATACCTGCCGCCTATATCGAGAAAAGCTGGCGCAAGGCGATGAACTCGCTGGAGTACGGCACCCTGACCTTCATCGCCCCCAATGGCGAGGTTTCCGTCCACCAGGGCGCCAATCCCGGTCCGTCGGCGCGCTTTCACATCCATGACTGGGACGTACTGCGCCGGATCATGGCGCGCGGCGATATCGGCCTGGGCGAGGAATATATCGCGGGCAGCTGGGACACTGACAGCGTCGAACGGCTGGTCAGCCTGTTCCTGCTGAACCTGGATCATTTCTCCAATTTCTCGGACGGCAATATCTTCAACCGCATCGGCTTTGTGATCCACAATGCGCTGGTGCGGCGCAATTCCATTGCCGGCTCGTCGCGCAACATCAAGGATCATTACGACGTCGGCAACGACTTCTATTCGCTCTGGCTGGACAAGAGCATGACCTATTCCTCGGCGCTGTATAACGGCACCGACGAATTGTACCGCGCCCAGCAGAACAAGTATGAGCGCATCCTGTCCAAGTTCACCCAGAAGAAAGCCAATGTGCTGGAAATCGGCTGCGGCTGGGGCGGATTTGCCGAGCGCGCCGCCGCCGACAGCCATCATGTCACCGGCCTGACCATCTCGCCGGCCCAGCACAAGTTCGCCACCGCGCGGCTGGG
Organism: Alphaproteobacteria bacterium; assembly: GCA_947455695.1. Taxonomy (GTDB): domain Bacteria; phylum Pseudomonadota; class Alphaproteobacteria; order Micropepsales; family Micropepsaceae; genus Rhizomicrobium. The sequence goes on along the minus strand of CANGRN010000003.1, from coordinate 1,924 downwards.
GGGCGCTGCCGACATCAAGCTGGAAGATTACCGCCTCAGCAAAGGCAGTTTCGACAACATCGTCTCCATCGAGATGTTCGAGGCGGTGGGCGAGCATTACTGGCCGGCTTATTTCTCCACCGTGGCCGCCCGGCTGAAGCGCGGCGGCCGCGCCGTCATCCAGACCATCACCATCAAGGATGAATTCTTCGCCGGCTATCGCACCCGCAGCGATTTTGTCCGCCACTATGTGTTCCCGGGCGGCATGCTGCCGTCACTGGCGCGATTCCGCGAGGAGGCCGAAAAAGCGGGCCTGAAATTTGCCGGCGCCTTCGGCTTCGGCAAGGACTATGCCCGCACCCTGCGCGAATGGCTGGTGCGGATGCAGGCCGCGGAGCCCCAGATCAGGGCCCTGGGCCATGACCAGCAATTCCTGCGCAACTGGGAATTTTATCTGGGTATCTGCGCCGCCACCTTTGAGGTGGCGCGCACCGACGTGGTGCAGGTGGAGCTGGTCAACGCCTGAGGCCTGGGCGCGCTAATCCCTTCGCGGCTTATGGCCATAAATTGGCTGTTTTTGTATACAAGATCAGGTATTGGAGGGCCCCGTGAGGGGAACCAAAAAAGGCTTATCCATGCTTCGCAAGAGTTTCACCGTGCTGGCGCTGCTGGCCGCATCCACCACCTTCGCCAATGCCGGTGGCAACGCCAAGGCCGGCGAGGCCGTTTTCAAGCGCTGCGCTGTTTGCCACACAAGCGACAAGGGCGGCGGCGATGGCCTGGGCCCCAATCTGTTCGGCATTGTCGGCCGCAAGGCTGCCACCCGCCCGGGCTTTGCCTATTCGGCGCCGCTGCAGAAGTCCGGCATCGTCTGGACCGAAGCCAACCTGACCAAGTGGGCCGCGGGCCCTGCCCGCATGGTGCCGGGCACCAAGATGGCCTTTGCCGGCATCAGCAGCAAAAAGCAGCAGGGCGATCTGGTCGAATATCTCGAGACCCTGAAATAGATCGAGCGAGTGCGGCAGGATGCCGCACTCTGACAACCGGGATTAACCACCATTGCTGCATTGCAGCAATGGTGGGCCGGTTTCCCTCCCGGTTTCGTTGACAGGCCTCGCCCTGCGGCCATACTTTTTGCACCGCACAAGAGCAGGACGGGGCGCCGCTTCCGCCGCGAAATCGCCGTCCATTGGGGTCAAAGAAACGCCATGAAGGTTCTGGTGCCCGTCAAGCGGGTGATCGACTACAACGTGAAGGTTCGCGTGAAGGCGGACCAGAGCGGCGTGGACTTGGCCAATGTCAAAATGTCCATGAACCCTTTTGACGAGATCGCGGTGGAAGAAGCCGTGCGCCTCAAGGAAAAGGGCAAGGCCAGCGAGGTGGTCATCGTCTCCATCGGGCCGCAGCAAGCTTCCGAAACTATTCGCACCGCGCTGGCGATGGGCGGCGACCGGGGCATCCTGGTCAAGACCGACCAGATGGTGGAGCCGCTGGCGGTCGCCAAGATTCTCAAGGCCATCGTGAACGCCGAACAGCCTGGCTTTGTCATTACCGGCAAGCAGGCGATCGACGACGATGCCAACCAGGTGGGCCAGATGCTGGCCGCGCTGCTGGGCTGGCCGCAGGGCACCTTCGCCCATTCGCTGGAACTGGCGGACGGCAGCGCCAAGATCACCCGCGAAATCGATGGCGGCCTGCAGACCGTCGAAGTGAAATTGCCGGCGGTGATGACCACCGACTTGCGGTTGAACGAGCCGCGCTATGCCTCGCTCCCCAACATCATGAAGGCCAAGAAGAAGCCCATCGAGGAAAAGTCCCCCGCCGATCTGGGCGTGGACATCACCCCGCGCTTCAAGGTGCTGAAGATTTCCGAGCCGCCCAGGCGCAGCGGCGGCGTGAAGGTCTCCGGCGTGCCGGAGCTTCTCGACAAGCTCAAAGCCGATGG
>CANGRN010000002.1 GCA_947455695.1 Alphaproteobacteria bacterium | reverse complement strand
GTGTTCTTCGCCCGGATGAAGACGGAGATTTTGTCCGGTATCGCGCAGCTCCGCACCCGACAGGCCCGGCTTCAACAGCCCCGCGATCAAGCCGGAACCGTTTCGGCAAAGACCTGGAACAGCACCCTGGTGAAACTGTCCTGATCGGCCGGACTCACCACATCCTGGTAGAAATGCAGCGACATCTGCACGTCATGGCCCTGGTCGATCACATGCAAAAACAGCGGCGAGGACCGGCGCGGCCAGGTCTGTGTGATGCTGGTGATCTGCGGCGGCCAGGGCAGCGCCGCGCCGCCATCTGGCGTAGCGCGCTTTTCGGCTTTTTCCCGCGCCGTGCCAACTGAATAGTAATTGAACACCGCTGGGATCTTGTTTTCATGATGGTGGGGCTCGATCCCCGGCATCACCGCATGCGGGGCCCAGAAATGCAGGCTGGGAATGCGCAGCGACAACGAGGCGTCATACTCCGCCAGGATGCCGCGCAGCACGCTTTCAAAGCTCGCGCGTGCCGGCACGCGGATTTCCAGCGCATCGGCACAAAACATCAGCCCGACCGTGTTGGACAAGTCCAGCGCGCCGCGCTTGTCGCCCAGCACACGCAGCGGAAAACGCTCCACCCCGGCCCAGCGCGCCATGGTGATGGAAAAGATGGATAGGTAAACCAGGAAGGGCGTGACTTTCATGGAGTCCGCCAGCGCCACGACCTTGTCTCGCACCCGGCCCGGTATGGTGAAATTCTGAATGACGCGGATGCCGTTGCCCCATAACAAGGGCGCACCGGTGGACGGTGCTTTCATCATAGGCTGCTCGCGGTACCAGTCCCGCCAATGCCCGATCAGCTGGGCGCCCCGCGGTCCGGCCAGGCAGTCCCGCTCCGCCAGGGAATAATCATTATAGAGTGTGGAAGCCGCCGCCTGGGGCGCGCCATGGTCCAGGATGTCGTGGATCTCATCCAGCACGATGTTGCGGGTACCGGCGTCGGCGATCATGTGCGCCGAGGATATCGCCGCCAGGCTCTCCCCGCCCGGCAAGGCGAAAACCTTGGCGCGGGTCAGCCAGGTGCCTTCAATGGCATTGAGCCGGCTGCAGAATTGCAGCGCGCCCTGGGCGGCCGCATCGGGGTCCGCCGCATCCTGCTCCACCTCGAATGTATCCGGCGAGTTCAGGAACGCGGTGAGCTTTTCGCCCTGCGATTCAAACCGTGCGCGAAGCGCATCATAGCGCGCGATCACCTGATAAATGGCGGCCGTGACGGCGGCCGCGTCATGGCGGAATTTTCCCACCATGCCGATGTTCAGCGCCACCGGCTTGCCTTCCTCAGGCCCGCCGGCAAAGCGCCACCACATCTCCTGGGCGACGGATGGCGTCAGCGGCCCCTGGATGGCGCCCGCCGCTTTCAGGGCACGGGCGGCAGCGCGGGTCTTAAGATAATCCAGGATCGCCGCGCGGTGGGCGCCCAGGTTGCTACGGTCGGCCTCGGTCAGCGCGTCCTTGGGCGAGCGGTAGCGGATTTCCTCGCCCGCCAGCGACAACAGGATGCCACGGCTTTCCAAGTCTGCGATCAGTTGGGCGACAGAGGTCATGCGGTGCGGCGCTGCGGCGAGATCAGCAGGGTCATGACCAGCACACAGGCCAGCGTGGCGGCAAAACATTGGAACGCCAGGTGATAGCCGCCGAAGCGGTCATACATGTAGCCGGCAAAGCGCACGCCGGCGATGGCAATTGCCGCCGTCAGGGCGAAGGCCCAGCTGAAGACCTGGGCGAAGTGCGGCGCACCGAAGCTGGCCGCCACCAATCCCGCCGCGATCGGCAGGGCACAGCCCAGCGCGATCCCGCCCAGCGCTGCGCTTGCCAGCAGCACGAACTGCGATACCGGCAAACTCAGGATCAACCAGGACAGAGTCATGGACAGCGCCGCGGCGATCAGCAGGTAGCGCTTGTTCATCCGGTCGGCCAGCAGGCCGGCGCCGATCTTGGTGATGGCCGCCGCGATGGCGAACATCGAAACCGCGAACGCCGCGACAGGCGCCGACAGGCCGAACGCAATCCCGTAAGGCACCAGGCTGACGACCAGCGACTGGGCCGTGCCGGAGATAGCCGCAAGTGTCAGAACCGGAACCCAGAAGGCGCGGCTGAACAGGAACTCCTTCCAGGCCAGCGCGGGAACGCCGCCCGACGCACCGGCTGCAGGGCGGTCCTTGTTCTCCGGATGATCCGCCAGCCCCACTTCGGCGGGCCAGCCGCGTATCGCCAGCAAGGTCAGGATGATGATCACAGCGGCGGTGATCAGGCCTTCATAAAGAAGCGCCTGCCGCCAACCGTAATTCTGGATCGCCATGCCCAGCAGCGGCGCCACCAGTCCGCCGCCCGAGGTGGCGACGGCCGCGATGCCCAGCGCCAGGCCGCGGTGGCGATAAAACCAGCGTGAGGCCAATGTGGTGGTGTTGAGCTGGCCCAGCCCCATGAAGACCGCCGCCATCGGCAGAAGCAGGATGATCGACATCACCCAGAGCGACCCGGTCCATGCAATCGCACACATCGATGCCGCCAGCACCAGGGCGCAGGATACCATCACCGGACGTACCGGCAGGCGGTCCAGCAGCCGGCCGACCAACGGCGCCATGAACACCACGCCCAGGAACAGGATAGGGCCAGCGCTGGAAGCGGCAGCGCGGGAAATATGAAACTCCGCCTGCAACGGCAGAATGAACAAGCCGGCGGAATAGAGCGTCGCGCCCTGGACCAGCAGTTCAGAGACGGCCGAGGCCGCCAGCACGAACCAACCGTAATAGATCGGCGAAGCGTCGGCGCGCATGACGAAATCCCCCCGGTACTCCAGCAGACTATGCCATCGGAGCGAGGATGGGAAAAGGATCGCGAACAGTTATTGGACGCCAGAAATCGCCGCGATCTGGCTTTCCCAGCTTTCGTCATTTTCAGAGCGGCGCGGCGTGTAGCGGCAAAGCGCCATCGCAAAGGTCGGCTCGCCCGCGTCATTGGCGAGCGGCACGAACAGGTTTTCGGCGTCGAGATATTCCCGGCCTTGCAGATGCACGCGGCCCAGAAAGCGCATTGGCTGCCCCCCATCCAGGATCAGATCGCAGCATTCCACCCAGCGCGACAAATGGTCGGGATTCAAAGTGTCTTCGAACATCTTTCCAGTGTTGTCACCAGCCATGTGCGTCAGGCTGGTGCCGATCAGGCGCCAGCGATAGCGCGAGGGGTTGGTGGAAACCCGCTCGAACATCACGATATGGCGCAGGATGTCCTTGAGATCGCGAGGAGAGAGTTCGGAGCGCTTCGGCATGACACGGCCATTCGCCTTGGTGCGCCACAAATTGAGAAGCTGATCATACCAAGCGTCACTGAACGCCAAGCTGGGATCACAATAGTGATACCACTTTTCGCGGGCTGCCCTCTGGTTAAGGGCCTGGGCTGTGGCCAGGACGTTCATGCCCCAATTATTGACTGAAAATCATAAATGGCCGGTAAAGTTAGGGTGTCACTGCTAACATGTCTGTACGGAAAGGAACTTCCACTTCGGCTGTTGGCAATTGGGATGATTCGAAATTGCCTCCGAGAATCATACTTAAAGAAGCATTAACCAACTGAGAAAAATCGGCGGTTGCATGTCATGGCACTTCGCGTCGCGGTGATTGCATACTTGTGCACCACTACCAGTAACCGCGATCTTGATTGATCGTTTATATCCGCAACCGAAGCGCATATGGTTTCGAACATATTAAGAATGCCGGGGCACATGGCACAGTCTCAACGACGTTTGGTTCCTGACGACCATGCGCGCGATACGCGGCATGGCAAGCACAAGCTTGATGAACTTGATGCCGCCCGCGTCGCCAAACATCTGGTCAGTTTCGAGCCCAGCGAAGAAGTCCTCACCGCCCTGGTGGAAACTGCGCGGCTCAGCATCCCCGGTCTGGCGCCCGTTTCCGAAGCCATCAAGGTCCAGCGTCATAATCCCCTCTGCATTATGGCGTTGGCGCGTAAGAGCCGGTTCGACCCCATCCATCCGGTAGGTGAAGGCTTCATCGCCATCCTGCCGCTGAACCGCTTGGGCCTGGAAATGCTGGCACTGGGCTCCTTCGATGGCGCCAGCCCGGATGTGCGCCTGATCTGTAAGCCCGGCGAGAAACCTGCTGGAATATATATGTGGGGCGTTTACGGCCCAGGCCCCTTGGCGGCCGGCATGGCCCTGTTCATGGCGAAGATGTCCGAGCCGCCCTTCGAGGATGTTAACTTCTATTCCCGTCCCAACACAGATGTAGGTGTGCGCTTCAACCAGGTTCTAGGCTTTAAGCGCGGAACCGTCGTGAATGGCGTTGAAGCCCCAAATGTCTGGAAATTTTCCCGCCAGTCCTCAACGCCCATTTATGACAGCTATGCCCCCCACTCAGGCAAGAAAGACATCGGTATCACGGTGGCGCGGACGTTCGATGACCTGATGAAGGTCGTGGCCATCCGCAACGCCGTCTATGTAGGCGAGCAGGAATGCCCCTATGAAGAGGAGTATGACGGCAATGATTTCGCCGCCACACATCTTCTAGCCTATATCGGTGATGAGCCGGCCGGCTGCCTGCGCCTGCGCTTCTTCGCAGATTTTGCCAAGTTCGAACGGGTCGCGATCCGCAAGGAGTTCCGCAAGTCCCGGGCCGCTATCAAACTGGTCCAGGCTGGATTAAAACTCTGTCAGAAAAAAGGATACCGCCGCGTCATCGGCCATGCCCAGACACGGCTGACGACCTTCTGGACGCGGTTCGGATTCCAGCCCATGCCCGGCCGCAAACACTTCTTCTTCTCCGACTATGATTACATCGAGATGGTGGCGGAGCTGGAGCCGGATCCCGACGCCATCGTGATGACCGTCGACCCCTATGTCGCGATCCGGCCCGAAGGGCGCTGGCATGTGCCCGGCATCCTGGAAGCCTCACTTTCCCGCCCCCCCACCAATCCCTCCGTCAAGAAAAGCTAGTGCGCGACTCGAATTTGCGAGACTGGTGACAACATGATCGTCTGCCGCTAGCGTGCCCACACAACCGGGCATAAGGCCGGAACTTAAGAATCGCGTAAACCGACATGCCTGCCGGGGAATGGAATGGATTTTCGCAGTCTGGTCGCCGCCCTGCCGGGAAAAAAGGCGTCCGTTTACACCTTTGATCGCGGCAAGACCGTCCGCCACCCCCATGCCGCCATTCATGCCGATGTCGTCGATGCACGCACACGCTTGCGCAACTGGGGCGTGGGCGTGGGCACGCGCGTGGGCATCTATGCCCCCAATTCCTATCAATGGCTGGTGCACGACCTGGCGCTGATTGAACTGGGCGCCATCTCGGTACCCTTCACCGACGACTTCGCGGGCAAGGTGAACCAGGAGCTTCTGGACAATTACAACATCGCCCTGTTGTTGATTGCCAAAAGCCATGCGCGGATTTTTGCCGACAAGCCCGCCCATGTCGCTTTTCTGGACGCACCGAACAGCGATGTCCGCGTGCTGGACCGTGCGCCGTCCGACGATGCGGACGAAGCCGACCAGCACAGCCTGGTATTTTCCTCCGGCTCCGCCGGCGGCCTCAAGGGACTGGTGATCAGCCGCAAGGGGGTGGAAGAAACCATTCCCCCGATCATCGAGGCTTTGGGCATGCGCCCCACCGACCGGCTGCTGCTGTTCCTGCCCATGTCAAATTTTCAGCAGCGCAACCTGTGCTATTCGGCGCTATTCTATGACTTCGACATCATCATTACCGATTATACCCAGCTGTTCGCCGCCATGCCGGCGCTCAATCCCACCGTGCTGATTGCGCCGCCGGTGCTGTACCAGATGCTGTACAGCGAATTTGAAAAATACCCTGGCTGGAAGAAAGCGCTATGGACCGTGCTGGGCAACCTTCTCAGCTTTGTGCCCTCGCCCATCCGCCAGGGACTGGCGCGCACATTGTTCCAGGACTTCTACAAGCAGTTCGGCAGCAGCATGCGCATGCTGGTCACCGGCATGGCGCCAATCCGCCGCAACCTTGGCGCGTTTTTCCAGCGCATGCAGCTGCCCTTGTGCGAATCCTACGGCATGGTGGAAGCCGGCTCGATCACCTGGCGGCCCGCCGGCTCACGCGAGTTCGGATCGGTCGGCAAGGTGCTGCGGGGCATCACCCTGTCGTTCGAGCCCGACGGCGAGATCATCGTCAACCGCGCCAATTCCATGACCCTGCGCTACTTCCAGTGCGCCGAGGGCGAGAATGAGCGCACCTTCCTGGCCCCGGGACGCGTCGCCACCGGCGACATGGGCCGGCTCGACAAGGACGGCAACCTGTTCCTGCTGGGCCGCAAGAAGGAATTGCTGATCACGCCGGGTGGAACCAAGATCCATCCCGAGGTCATCGAGCAGGAACTGAACAACTGCCCCGATATTGCCCATGCAGTGCTGTGCTTTCGGCCCCATGCCACGCAACTGACCTGCGTCGTGGACCTGGTGCCGCCGGGCGGCGAAGACGCGCGCGCACGGGTGCAGAAATTCGCCAACAGCCTGCCGGCAGCGAAGAAGGCCGCGCCCTTCGTCGAAGTGATCTTCAGCGATGCGCCTTTCACCCTGGAAAACGGCATGCTGCGGCCCAACATGAAGATCGATCGCAAGGCGATCCTTGCGCGCTACTGCCCGAATTAACCTGGTCGGCCTCAATTCTAATCGGAAATGGACGGCGCATCGTGCGGCCGCGCCTTGTGGCACAGCCAGACCAATACGATGGCTCCCAGGCACAGCCAGGCGGACACCATGAACATGTCCACCGAGGCCAGCAGGTAAGCCTGGCTCACCATGCCGCGCAGCACCGCCGCCTTGGCGCCCAGCTCCGACAGGCCCATATCCTGCAGCGATCCCAGCGCATTGTTGAAGGCTGGTGCGAAGCTTGAGGTCATGTCAGCCAGCCGGCTCTGGTGCAGCGCCTCACGCCGGTCCCAATAGGTTGTGACGATCGACACCGAAAATCCGGCCACGATGATGCGCGCGAAGTTGGACAGGCTGGCGGCGGCGGGGATCTTGGACTGCGGCACCCCGTCCAGCAGGATGGAGATGGTGGCGATGAAAAACGAGCCCGAGGAAATCCCCTGCACCATCAGCGGTATGGCGATGGCCATGAAGCTGGCATCGGCGGTCAGGTTGGCGCGCATGAAATAGGATACCGCCGACGCGGCGAAGGCGATGGTTGCGACCCACCTGGCATCGAAGCGGCTCATCAGCCGTGCCGCCAGCGGCGTCATCAGCACCGCGACGACGCCGGTGGGCGCCGAGACAAGCCCCGCCCAGGTGGCGGTGTAGCCCAGTTGGGTCTGCAGCCAGAGCGGGATCAGCAGCATGTTGGCCAGAAACACGCCGCTGCCGACGCAGAAGACAATGGTGCCCAGGGTGAAGTTGCGCTCGCGGAACAGCGACAGGTCCAGGATGGGATGCTCCTCGGTCCATTCCCACAACAGGAAGGCGATGAAACCGGCCGCCGCCGTCAGGCCCAGGATGACGATCTGGGTGGAGCCGAACCAGTCGGCATTCTTGCCGGTGTCCAGCATCACCTGCAGCGCGCCGGCCCAGACGACCAGAAGCCCAAGCCCCACCATGTCGATGGGCAGCCTGGCCGTGGAGCTTTCGCGCGCCGACAGGTTACCCCAGCACAGCGCCGCCACCACCAATCCCACCGGCACGTTGATCAGGAAAATCCAGCCCCAGTTCCAGGAGTCGGAGATATAGCCACCCAAAATAGGACCGCAGATGGGCGCCACCAGGGTGGTGATGGACCAGATCGCCAGCGCGGTGGTGCGCCGCGCGCGCGGAAAGATGGACAGCATCAGCGCCTGGGAGCCGGGAATGATGGGCCCCGACAATCCCCCCTGCAGCACGCGGAAGAACACCAGCGATTCCAGGTTCCAGGCCAGGCCGCACAGCAGGGACGCGATGGTGAAGCCCAATATCGACAGGACGAATATCTTCACCACGCCATAACGGTTCATCAGCCAGCCGGTGATCGGCACGCCGATGCCGTTGGCGACCACGAAGGAAGTGATGATCCAGGTCGACTGATCGGTGGAGGCGCCCAGATTGCCCGCGATGGTGGGCAGCGAGACGTTGGCGATGGTGGTATCCAGCACCTGCATGAAGGTGCCCATGGCCAGCGCCAGAGCGGTGATCGCCAGCGCACTCCCCTTCAAGGGCGCCTCCGGCGCCGGGGCCTTCAGCGGCGTGTCGGCAGCGTCGCTCAATGGCCCGCGCCGTTGGCGGACAGGATCTTCTTCACCAGTGCATCCACCTTGGCGCCGGTATCCTCACCGGTGTTGCCGCGCATCACGCCTGCCACCGGCGCGGCGGCAACACGCGGGCCCGACTGGTCGCTGATATCCACCGTGGCGCTGACGCTGAGCCCGATGCGCAACGGATTATCCTTTAGCTCAGCAGGATCCAGCGCGATACGCACCGGTACGCGCTGCACGATCTTGATCCAGTTGCCCGAGGCATTCTGCGCCGGCAGCAATGCGAAGGCGCTGCCGGAGCCCGCGCCCAGTCCCGCGACATGGCCGTGATAGACCACCTTGCCGCCATACAGGTCCGTGGTGATCTTCACCGGCTGGCCCAGCCGCATGTGGGCCAACTGGCCTTCCTTGAAATTGGCATCCACCCAGACGTTGGACAGCGGCACAACCGCCATCAGCGGCGCGCCGGCATTGACCCGCTGGCCCACCTGCACGGTGCGCTGGGCAACCACCCCGTCCACCGGCGCCACGATCTTCATATGCGCCAGCGCAATGGCCGCGGCGCGCAACTGCGCTTCGGCTGCCAGCACATCGGGATTGTGCGCCACGTCCACCCCGGCAATGCCGGACTGGGCCTGGGCCATGGCGCCGCGTGCCGAATTCACCGCCGCTTCCGCCGCCGCCACCGCGTCGCGTGCGTGGCCCAGTTCTTCGCCGGATATGGCGCCGGCCAGCGCCGACTGGCGGCGCTTGTAGTCGCTTTGCGCCTGGGCCAGCGCCACTTGTGCCTGGGCCAGCTGGGCGGAATAGGAATCGGCGCTGGCGAAAGTGCCGCGCACGGCGCGCGCGGCGCGCGCCAGATTGGCTTCGGCCGCCCGCATGTTCACTTCGGCCACGGACGGATCCATCTCGATCAGCAACTGGCCCTGCTTCACGGCCTGGGTGTTGTCGGCATAGAGCGCGGTGACGGTGGCGGCCTCGCGGCTGGTCACCCCCACGATATTGCCGGCGACATAGGCATCGTCGGTGGTTTCATGAAAGCGCCCACTGAGCAGCCACCAGCCGCCATACAGCAGCGCCAATACAACGGATACGATGGCGAACAGGAAAAAGCCCTTGCGGCGGCGCATCGCTTTCAAGGCGCGGTCTTGTGAGATGTCGCTCATGGCGTGGCATCCTTGGCGGGAGAGTCAGAAGAGTTGGGCGCAAAGCCGCCGCCGGCCGACAGCAGCAACGTGACGCGCTGATTGGTGGATTGCGAGACAATAACCGCCATTTCCCGGCGCGCTTCGCGCAGGGTGGCTTCAGCGGTCAGCATGGGTATCTGTCCCGACAGGCCCAGGCGGTAACGCTCGCGTGCCAGCTCGAAGGCGCGGGTGGCACTGTCCAGCGCCAGTTTCTGCTGCGCGCGCTGGTCGGAAAGGCTGGCCACCTGTGTCAGCGCATCGGCGGTCTGACGCACCGCGCCGATCACCGTGGCGTTGTAATCGGCCACGGCGGCGTCCAGATCGGCGGTGGCGCGGGAATATTGCGCGCGGATGCGCCCCGCATCAAAGATCGGCAGATGCAGCGCGGGCCCCACGCCGGCCACCACCGCATTGCCGCCGAACATGTTGGCCAGCCCCACCGCCTGGAAACCGACAAAGGCCGCAAGGTCAATGTTGGGATAGAAGTCGGCATGGGCGGCATCGCGGCCGCGCACCGCCGCCTGGATGCGCGCCTGCGCCGCCAATATGTCGGGCCGCCGCGCCAGCAGATCGGCCGGCAGGCTTGTCGGCAGCGGCATGGCATTTTCAATACCTGCGGCAGGGCGCGTGATCCCGGCATAGGCTTGTGCGCCCTGTCCCGTCAGCGCCGCAATGGCATGCACGGCGATATCACGCTGCGCCTCGGCGCGGCGCACATCCATCCGCGACAGCGCCAGGAGCGCCCTGGCCTGTTCCAGCGAGGCTTCGTTTTCCAGCCCCGCCGTCACCCGGCTTTGGGTGAGGTCCAAAATCGTCTGACGCTCGTCCACCGTCTCATGCGCGATGTCCAGATTCTGCCAGGCCAGCAGCAGTTCGACATAGGACTGTGCGAACATGCCGGCCAGCGCGAGTTTGGCGGCATCGGCATCCAGCGCCGCCGCCACGCTGGCGCTGCTCGCGCGGTCAATCAGCGCCGCCTGCTTTCCCCAGAAGTCCAGCGACCAGCGGAAGCGCGCTTCGGCATCGCCCACCCACTGCCACGATCCGCCAAAAGGCCGCGGATAGAGATAATCGTTGCTGAGAAGCTGGCGGGTTTCGCTGCCATCGATATTGATGTTGGGATATTGCGCGGTGCGCGCCACCGACAATTCGGCCTGCGCGGCGCGAATGCGCGCCAAGGCCCCCTGCAAGGTGGGATTGCCGGTGAGCAATTGCGCCACCAGGCGATCAAGCTGGGGATCGTTGAACGCTTTCCACCAGTCCACCTGCACGGGCGGCGCGGACGCCTGCCCCAGCCCCAGTGAGGACGACGCAACCGGAACCTGCGACGGCGTGGTCGAAGGCGCCGCCACGCAGGCCGCAAGCGGCAGCGCTATCAGCAATGCCAACGATGTCTTCAAAGCGCTCCCCGGATCGGCGTTGGCGAAAGCATCGCCCGATTCGTCTTAACGCTTTATTTGCCTTATAAGCAATTGAAATTATGAGTTTTTTCGCATCCGGTCGGCCACCGCGATGGCGATGAAGATCACAATCAGGCACACCGGGATCAGGGCCGCGGTGCGAAACGAGGCCGAAGCCGCTGCGGTCAGGATGTCATGCAGCTGGGGCCCTTGCGCATTGGCCGCCAGGTTGGCATCGCCGCCGGCCGCCGCCAGCTTGGCCTTGTCATAGACCGCGCCCAGATAGGGCAGCACCACATAGGTGCAGGCCGCGCCCGCCGAACCCATCAGGCCGAACACCATGGTGCCGCTGCGGGGATAACGCTCGGCCACCGTCGCCAGCATCGTCGGCCAGAAATAGGCGACGCCGAAGCCCCACACCGTCGCCGCGCCCAGCACGGTGGCCGGACTGTCGGCGCTGCCCAGCGCGAACAGTCCCGCGGCGGCAAAGCAGGAGGACGAAATCAGCAGCCCGATATTGCCCAGCCGCTTGACCAGGGGCCCGGCGAAATGGCGCATCACGAACATCAGTCCGCTGACATAGGCCAGCACCAGGACGCCGCGCATGCCCACGATCTGGGTCAGCGCCACGTCCAGCCACTGGCCGGGTGCGAATTCGGTGGAGGCGGTGAACATCATCAGTATCACCCACACAAAGATGGTGGGGTTCTGGATGGTGGCCTTGAGCATTTCGCCCGGCGTCACCGGCGCGTCGGTGGAGGCGCTGACCGGCGGCAGTTTTTCGCGCAAGCTCAGGGCGCCGAAGATCACGCACAGCACCGCCAGCGGCACCATGTTCCAGCGCCAGGGCAATCCGGCATGGTCGATCGCAAGACCGAACAGTGCGCCACCAACCAGGCCCGCCGGATACCAGGCATGCAGGATGCCCAGCCGCCCCACGCGGTCTTCGGGATAGAGCGCGCTGGTCAGCGGGTTGATCACCGTTTCGACCAGACCCCAGCCCAGACCCTGCACCACCATGCCGATCAGAAGCGCGGTATAGGTCGAGATGCCCAGCGCATCCGCGCCGGCGACGATGGCAAAGCCCAGCGTCATCAGGATGGCGGCGCCTGCCAGCGCCCGGCCGAATCCGATGCGCGCCAGAACGGCGCTGACCAGAAGCAGGGTGATGGCAAAACCCAGAAAGGCCGCGCCAAGCGCGGTGGCCAGCCGCTCACCCGCCGTCGCCGCGTCCAGGGGGGCAAGATATTCGGACTGCATCTGCACGGCCGTGGCTGCACGCATGCTGACGGCGGCGCCCGCGGTGAACAGCGCCATCAGGGTGACGATGAAAATGCGGCCGCGGTTGAGCGGAGCGGCGTCTATCCCGGAATTCATGCTCTCTCCCTCTGCCGGTCTTGGGCCGACTTTGTTTGTTTTGTGACCGGCGCAAGGCAAGGCTAGCAAAATTGTCCACGCAAGGACATTGCCGTATCGCCCATGCTTCCTCTAACCTTGCGCCATGCCATTGCACCCCCAAGCAGCCCTTGCCATCCAGCGCGCCGGCGACCTGCCGACCAACCTGTCGCCCGCGCAGTTGCGCGTGGCGTACGAGACCCAGCGCCTGACCCTGCTGCCGGAAAAGCCGGCCATGGCGGTGACCTTCCAGCTTGCGATCCCCAGCGACTATGGCCCCATACCGGCACGCTTCTATCGCGCTACCAAGGGCAAGGGGCCCTGCCCGCTGCTGGTCTATTTCCATGGCGGCGGCTTCATGCTGGGCAGCCTGGCGCTCTACGACACCACCTGCCGGCGGCTGGCGGCCAATGGCGACTGCGCCGTGCTGTCGGTGGATTACCGCATGGCGCCGGAGACCCAGTTTCCCGGCGCGGTGCTGGACGCTTATGCCGCCACGCGCTGGGCTTCCGACAATGCCAAAATGCTGAACATCGATCCGGACAAGATCGCGGTGGGCGGCGACAGCGCCGGCGGCAACCTGGCGGCGGTGGTGGCGCAGATGGCGCTGGATTCCAAAGAGTTCAAGGTGGCGCTGCAGATCCTGATCTATCCCATGACGGACCAGAGCCGCGCCTATCCGTCCTATGAGCGCAACGCCAGCGGTTACATGCTGACCACCGCGGCACTCTACTGGTTCATGGACAATTACATTCCCGACCACGAGGATCGCAAAGATCCGCGCGCCTCGCCCATGCTGCGACCCAGCCTGGAAGGCTTAGCCCCCGCGCTGGTGATCAGCGCCGAGTTCGATCCCCTGGTGGATGAGAATGAAGCCTATGCCAGGCGGCTGCGCGAGGCCGGCGTGCCGACCGACTATGTCTGCTTCCCCGGCATGATCCATCCCTTCTTCACTTTGGGCGGCGTGGTCGAGGACACCGCCAAGGCCGAGAAACTGTGCGGCGACGCGATGCGCAAGCTGGCCTAATGAAAAAGTTCTGTTTTGCATTGGCCTTGCTGGCCACAGCTCCGGCGCAGGCACGCGACTTCACCAGCAGCATCACCGAAAGCGATCGCGTTCCCGTGCTGCGTCCCGAATTCAAGACGCCGGATGAGCCGAACCAGCTTTTCTATGTCCAGCGCTCGCCCAATTCCAACACGGTCATCTATGCGGCAAAACTGGATGCCCAGGGCGCACCCCAGGATGTCGAAGCCTTCTGGCGCAAGTTCAACATCGATGGCAGCAAGCAACCGCTGAACTTCATCGAACGGATGATGGCTTATGGCGTGCGGGTCCAGAACCGCAAGACACCCATCACCTTCACCATCGCCGCCCTGCCCGAGCGCACGCTGACCCTGGCGGTGGATGCCCAGCGCCGTCCCCAGGCGCTGATGCAGATCGGCACGCACACGGTGAAGGTGGCCTATGTCTATCTGCAGGTGGTGGAAGGCGGGCTGATGCCCAGCGTGCCGTCACTGGATGTGCTGGGCACCGACATCGCCAGCGGCAAGGCGATCCACGAGCATCTTATCCAGAAGTAGCGTCTGTATAGTTGGGCGTATCCACCAGCCGTGCGCCCAGTCCGCGCCTTTTCTGGATCACAAGCAGCGCCCTGAGCACCGCCGCGATCAACAAGAGCGGCGCCAGCCAGCCGGCCAGGAACGGCGCGATATAGCCGAACTCGCCCATCAGGCTGAACGCCTTGCTGGAAAAATGCGCCAGGTACCCGGCCAGCAGCACCGTCACCAGCGCCAGCCAGCCCGTCTGGTAGGCGAAATAGATCATCGACAGGGCCGCGCCCAGCAGCGCCATGGCACAGGTAAACAATGTCTCGCCGAACACGATCTGCAGCCGCGTCCTGTAGCCGGAAAGATCGCGCGACATGATTTGCGCATCAGCCAGCTGACGCAGTTCGCCCAGCCGCAGATATTGCGGCGACAGGCCCAGATTGTGCAGCCATAGCGGGTCCAGCACCATCGTGACCTGGCGGGTGGCAAAGGGCGTCTCGACCTCCTCGCCGGCGGCGGCAGTGCTCAGCACATTGCCCCGGTCGGCACTGGTGGCATGCCAGTAGCGCCCCTGTTCCAGCCGCCAGTTGCCGCCGCCCAAGGGCAACGCCGTCGCCGCGGTATCCACTTCAAACAGATGACCGTCGCTGTCCATCTTGTAGACGGTGACATTGTGCAGCTTCAACGGCGGGCCATATTCGATCTCGGCGCGCAGCAATCCGTCCGGCAGGGCGATCCAGTGATTGCCGCCGCTTTGGGAACGGTCTAGGCGGATGCCTTCACGCCCCAGTCTTTCCTCGATCTGCACATGGATGGCGGCGGGCCGGGCCCACGCATCCACCACGAACAGCGCCGCCGCCATGACCAGGCCCGCCATCAAGGCGGGTACCAGGCAGAATATGGGCGAGCGGCCACTGTTCCAGATCAGCAGGCGCTCGCGCGATTCGGTAAAGGCGCTTTCGCTCCACACCACGCCCAGGAAGGTGGCAAAGGGAATGAAAGGTGGCAGCAGGTCGGGCAACCGCAGCACCGTCAGCCGGGCGATGTCCCAAACCACATGCAGCGGATCGCCCGAAAACAGCGCCACCTGCGGCCACAGATCGATGGTGAGCGCGATGGTCATCAGCGCCGCCGACACCATCATGATGTGACGCAGATAGGCGCCCAGCATGTAGCGGGAATAAAGCCCCCAGGGCGTGAGATAGACCGCGCGGGCGCCGCCCTGACTCTTGATTGAAGTCATGACCGCCCCAGCTGCGGGCGCACCAGGTCACTGTGGCGCCACACCACAAGATTGAAGACGATGACGGCCACCGCGCCATAGAGCAGCAGCACCGGCAGCAGCGCGCCCGCCACGCTCACCGGCGCGCCGGTGGTGATCACCCATTCGCACAGCAGGTTCACCGACATCAGCACCACACAGGACAGCGGCAGCGCGAACCAGTTGGTCAGCCGGTTGGTCAGGCCCACACCCAGGAGCGCGATCAGGGGCGCCAGAAAGGACAGCAGGCTGCGCGAGAAACGCTCGGCCAGCAGGCGCATCTGGGCGGCGCGGGAATCCCTGGTCTTATGATCGGGCACGAACAATTGCTCGAAAATGGTCTGCTCGGCGGTGTTGCTGCCGCGCGCGGTGAACGGCAACAGCTGGTCCACCATCATCAGCTGGCTCATGTCGCGCACCTTCATGCTGATGGGCGGGCCATCCTTCGGTTCAGCGGCCTTCAGCACATCCTTGACCGGCGCGCCGCCTTCGCCGGCCCTGGGGTTGGCGTCGGCGAAGGTGTGGGAGGTGAAATCATTCAGGTTCAGCACGATCTTGCCGCTGCGGTCGGGGCCATCCAGCCGTGCCTGGGCGGCGGTCACCACGCGCGAGGTGTGCGGCCCGATCTGCTGATAGACGAAAAGCGTGCGGTCGGATTTCGGCCTGGATTCGGCGCTGGCGTCGATCACCGCCACGCCGCCGGGCGGCGGCGCGCCGCCGCTGACATGATCCATCGCATAGGCGACGTAAGAGGGAAAATAATAGAACTCGTTCTTGGCCACGCCCTTTTTCAGCGACCGCAATTCGGAACTGAACAGGATGGAGCGTTGGGCATAGCGCGACATCGGATCGGCAATGCCCGAACCCACCGTGCTGATCACCTGTCCTGCCAGCGCCACGATCAGCACCAGCGCGCCCAACTGGTACGGTCCCAGGCCGGAGGCGAACAGCACCAGCAGTTCACGGTTCTCGCGCATCCGCAGCAAGGCGGCATAGGCCGACATCAGGATGGCGATGGCCTGCGCCAGATCGAAAATCTCGGTCGAGGTACAGGCCAGAACCAGCGCGATGCCCGACAGGTCGGCTTCGTGGCGCACCGCGTCGCGGAACACCCAGGTGAAATGCTCGGCCAGGAAGATGGCCTCGATCAGGACGATCACCGCCAGCGCCTGGGAGCCGACCTTGCGGAAGAAGCCGCGCGCAAAATCACCGCGCAGGAAGTTGGACAAGGTTACGGTCAAAGCCGGAATTCCTCGCCCAAATAGACGCGGCGCACATCCTGGTCGGCGACGATTTGCGCGACATCGCCTTCCGCCAGCACCCGGCCGCTCTCGATGACATAGGCGCGGTCCACGATTCCCAGCAGTTCGCGCGCCTTGTGGTCGGTGATCAGGACACCGATATCCCGGTCCGCCAGGTGATGGATCATCTGACCGATTTCCTCGGTGGCGTGTGGGTCCACGCCGGCGAACGGTTCGTCCAGCATGGCGAAGCTGGGCTCGCAGGCGAGCGTGATGGCGATCTCGCAGCGGCGGCGCTGGCCGCCGGACAACTCGCCCACCTTCTTGCGGCGGAATTCGCCCAGGCGGAATTCCTCGATCAGCTCGGCCATCCGGATCTTGCGCGCGGGCGCATCCGCCAGCCGCGCTTCCAGCACCAGTTGCAGATTCTGCTCCACTGTCAGGCTGCGCGGCACGAAGGGCGCCTGGGGCAGATAGGCGATGCCGAAACGGGCGCGGTCATAAAAGGGCATGGTGGTGACGGTGTGCCCGTCCAGGGTGATCGCGCCGGCATCGGGCGTAATCATGCCGGTCAGCATCTGGAAGGTCGTGGTCTTGCCCGCACCGTTGGGTCCCAGCAACCCGACCACCTCGCCGCGATCGAGCTTCAAGGTCACATCTTCGATCACCCGGCGTCCGGCGAAAGACTTCACCAGATGCTGCGCAGAAAGCATGCCTTGCTCTTCGAATCTCTAGGGGATGGTGCGCCGTATACCGCCATGCCCGAATCGGTTCCGGCAGCGCTTTTGGTCCGTATCCGGATACTATGACGCAGCTTTTGGCCTGTACAGGCGCGCACCAGCGCCGCTGCGGCCTTGAAGAAATGCTACCGATTGTTACTTGAGCAAGCGTCACGAACCCGGGAAAAAGGGGATTTTTACCCCCGGCCCCTTGAAACCAGTGATGTTTTTTCCAGCGCCGGCGATACGATTTTTGACGGGAAATATAGGGACTTACCGTGATGGCGAAGGTTGTGGCATAGAGATTTCTGGTTATGCTCCGCTAATGCAGTCGAACCGGCTGCGGGGCAATTCTTAGATCAGCACCTGAGGGGCTATGACGACCCATTCCGCGGCCGCCGAGCAAAAGGCCATTGAGGCCGAAATCCCCGAACGCAAAAGCGTCGTTGACGACTTTGCGGGTTACCGGGCGTTGCGCCGCCGTGTCGAGGACATGGAGAATGCCGGCCTCAACAATCCCTTCTTCCAGCCCCGCGACGGCGTCAGCCACAGCGTCATCCGCCGCAACGACAAGAGCGTCGTCAGCTACTCCGGCTACAATTACCTGGGCCTGAACGGACATCCTGCCGTCACCGCCGCCGCCAAAAACGCCGTCGACAAGTACGGCACCTCGGCTTCGGCCAGCCGCATCGTGGCCGGCCAGATCGACCTGCATGGCGAGCTGGAACGCAAGCTGGCCAACTTCCTGGGCACCGAGGACGCGCTGGTTTTCATCAGCGGCTACCTCACCAATGTCAGCGTCATCTCGCACCTGCTCGCCCGTCCCGACGCGGTGATCTACGATTCCGGCGCCCATAACAGCATCATCACCGGCGCGCGCCTGTCGGGCGCCAAGACCTTCACCTATCCCAACGGGGAATGGGACGGTCTGGACGCGCTGCTGGACAAGGAACGTCCCGGTTTCCGCCGCGGCCTGATCGTGGCCGAAGGCGTCTACAGCATGGACGGCCAGATCCTGGACCTGAAGCGCGCCGTGGAAACCAAGAAGCGCCACGACCTGCTGCTGATGGTAGACGAAGCGCACAGCTTCGGCATCGTCGGCCCGACCGGCCGCGGCGTCTGCGAAGGCGCCGGCATGCCGGTGGACAGCATCGACGTCTATATGGGCACGCTGTCCAAGACCCTGGCTTCCAGCGGCGGCTATATCGCCGGCGACCGCGGCCTGATCGAATATATGCGCTATTTGTGCCCCGGCCTGATCTTCAGCGTCGGCCTGTCGCCCGCCGACACCGCCGCCGCCATCGCGGCGCTGGATATCCTGGAGCGCGAACCCCATCGCCCGCGCCGCCTGCGCGAACGCGCCAAGTTCTTCCGCAAGGTCGCCCGCGAAAACGGCCTGACCATCGGCGGCGATGAAGATTCTCCCGTCGCCTCGCTGATCGTGGGCGACGACAAGCTGGCCATGATGCTGTCGCACAACCTGCTCGAGCGCGGCATCGAAGTTCAGCCGATCGTGCGGCCGGCGGTGTCGGCCACCACAGCGCGCCTGCGCTTCTTCCTGACGGCCAACCACACCGAGGAACAGATCCAGGAAACTGGTCCGGTCGTGGCGCAGGAACTGGAAAAGCTCCGCCGCAGCATCGCTTAAGGATGCCGCGCGCATTCTTCGTTTCGACCCAGGACCAGCCGCATCCGGCGCGGACCCGGGCCATCCTGAAAGCGCATCCCGAAATCCGCGGCCTGGTCGGCCGCAATCCCTGGACCGCGGCCATCATGCTGGGGGTCTGCGGGTTGCAGATCGGCCTGGCGGCGCTGATGGGCCGGCTTGGCCTGCATGCCTGGTGGGCGGCGCTGCTGCTGGCCTATGGCGTGGGCGCCTTCGCCAATCACTGTCTGTACGTCGTCATCCATGACGCCACCCACAAGCTGATCTTTAAAAGCCGGGTTGCCAATTACCTGGTCGCCATCATCGGCGATCTGCCCAACCTGATCCCTGGCGCCATCGGCTTTTCCATCTGCCATCTGGCGCATCACGCCAGGCAGGGCGACCATTCCGCCGATGCGGACCTGGCCGGTCATTGGGAAGCTCGGCTGATCGGCAATCGCTGGTATGGCAAGGCGCTGTGGCTGCTGGTCTTCCCCCTGTTCCAGCTCACCCGCCCGGGCCGGCTGAAAGACGTGGCATCGGTCATTAATGGCTGGAGCCTGGCCAGCCTGACGGCCTGCGCCGTGTTTGATGTCGCGGTTGTCTTTCTGTTCGGCTGGAACGCGCTGCTGTATCTGGCCGCCTCGATGCTGTTC
>CANGRN010000001.1 GCA_947455695.1 Alphaproteobacteria bacterium | reverse complement strand
TGTTTCCCATTCCTGGCACCTGGCGCACTTACGTCCGCGCATCACGCCGCTGCAGGCGGTGCATGACAGCTCCATCACCTTGAGCCTGGAGCCGGCCAGCCGGGTGGCGCGCGACGATTATTTCCAAAATCCCACTGAACTCTTTTCCATCGACCGGCCGCATACCCACCTGGAAGTGCTGGCGGAAAGCCGGGTGACGGTGAAGCCGGCGCCGCAGCGCGCTTCGCGCGACAGCCTGCCCTGGGAAGAGGCGCGGGCGCGACTGGAAAATCCGCAGGACGAAGAGGAACGCGACGCGGTCCAGTATCTCTTCGATTCGCCCATGACCAAATTCGAAAGCGATATCGGCGCCTATGGCGCAGTGAGCTTTCCCCCGCACCGGCCGATCCTGGCAGGAGCCATCGAGCTGATGAACCGCATCCACAAGGATTTCCGCTACGACACCACCGTCACCGATGTATCGACGCCGGTGGACCGGGTGTTCGAGATCCGCGCCGGCGTCTGCCAGGACCTGGCGCATGTCGGCATCGCGGCGATGCGCGCCGTGGGCCTGCCGGCGCGCTATGTCTCCGGTTACCTGCTGACGGAACCGCCGCCGGGCAAGCCGCGCCTGCTGGGCGCCGATGCCAGCCATGCCTGGTTCTCGGTCTGGGCCCCGCCCTTCGGCTGGGTGGACCTGGACCCCACCAACAATATCCTGGTGGGCGAAAGCCACGTCACCTCGTCCTGGGGCCGCGACTATGGCGATGTCGCGCCGGTGGCGGGCATCATCCTGGGCGGCCATGACCATGTGGTGGATGTCGGCGTGGACGTGATCCCGGTGGACCCGGACAGCCCCCAACTGCCCCACATGACCCCGGCGAGCTAACGCGGGCAGTTCAGTCCCAGGACCTGCGCGAAGCGGTCCCGCAGCGACACCATCTCGATTTCGCCCAGCTTGCCCGGCTTCACGCCGGCGCCCGACAGCGCATAGATGCTGTGATAGTCGGGCCGCGTGGGCCAGAAGCCATGCGTGCCGGCGTTCGTGGATGGTGTGTGCGCCGGGCCGGTCGCGGCGTTGCCGAAGATGACATGCGGCGCCGGTTCGAACGCGGCCAGCGCATCGGCGCCGGCAAAACGCATCAACTCGTCGTGCGGCACGGCGCGGCCCACATCGCCCTTGCCGCTTTGACCACGCAGCCAGTCCGCCATCCTGGGATCGTCCGTCCGCACCAGCCCGCCGGCGATCTGCAGTTCGCCGGTGATCCCCGCCGCGGCCGCCATCGCCTTCAGATTGGCGACATGGTCGATGCGCTCAAAGCCGTGATCGGATACCAGCGCCACGTCATAGCCTTTGGGCAACGCCTTCAGGATATCGCCGATCAGTTCGTCGGAGCGTTCCGCCACGGCATTGGCGGCTGGCGTAAATGGCCCTTCCTCATGGGCTTCGGAATCCAGTTCCGCCAGATGCAGCAACATCAGGTCGGGATGCTTGTGCTGGAGCAGATAGATCGTGGCCAAGGTGCGGGTGCGGTCGTCCAGCCAACGGTAACCGAAGGAGGGACGATGGCGCGTAATCTCCGCAACCAGGCCCGGCGTGCCATAGCGGTCGACGCTTTCCAGGTCCGAGGAATCGCCGTTGCGCTTGGCATAGGCCTCCGGAAGATTCCAGTTCAGCTCCGCATTCACCGTCACCGGCCAGTTGACTGCCGCAGTGGTCAGCCCCGCAGCGCGCGCGCATTGCAGCAGCGAAGGCACCTTGATCTTGGACGCCGACCAGTAGCTTTGGGTGATATCCAGAGGACCGCTGGCATTGGCCAGGATGCCGTGACGGAAAGGCGGCACGCCCGTCAGCATGGAGGTGTGCGACGGCCATGTGACGGTCGGCCAGACGCCGGTCACGCCATCCGCCACTTGCGAGCGCGCCAGCAGCTTGCGGATATTGGGCAGCTTCAAGCCCAGGGAGTCGGCATCGCGCAAATAGCGCCAGTCCATCCCGTCCACCGAAATGACCAGCAACTTGTGCTTCGCCGCGGCCTGGACCGGCAGGCAAAGGGCGGCCAACGCCGACAAGCCCATCGTCAGGAACGTCAGAATTTTTCGCATGATGTGCCTCCGGCATGAACGCTAAGCCAGGTGTGGGACCAAGGCCAAGGCCCGGGGTGTGAAGAAGCTGTGAAGGTTGCCGCTGGCCGCGTCCCGCGATAAAGGCTTGCCATGACCGCCGCCTTCGTCCTCGCCATCGCGTTTGCCGCCTGCGCCGCCACCATGGCCGGCGGCGCGCTGGCCTTGAAGTGGGCCGGCAAGCTGCCGCTGGTGATGGGCTTTTCGGCCGGCGCGGTGATCGGCGTGGCCTTCTTCGATCTGGCGCCGGAAGCGCTGGAAGCGGGCAAGGGCGTGTACCAACCCCGCGCCTTGCTGGCGGTCGCGGCACTGGGTTTCTTTCTCTACACCGTGCTGGACCGGCTGGTGGCGCGCCATGACTGCGAAGGCCAGGCCAATCCGGCGCGCGGCATGATCGGCGCGGCGAGTTTTTCCGCCCATAGCGTGCTGGACGGTTTCGCCATGGGCATCGCCTTCCAGGCCAGCCAGGCCATCGGGCTGGTGGTGGCCACCGCGGTGCTGGCGCATGATTTCGCCGACGGCCTCAACACCGTGAATGTCGTGACCAGGAATGGCGGCAGCCGCAATTTTGCCCTGCGGTGGCTGGCGGTGGATGCGGTCGCCCCGGTGGTAGGCGCCGGGCTGAGCTTGCTGGTGGCGGCGAGTGCGGGAACGCTGGCGCTGCTGCTGGCGCTGTTCTGCGGCTTTTTCCTGCATATCGGCGCATCGGGGCTTCTGCCCGAAAGCCACCGCGCCTATCCCCGCCTGTCCACGACCTTCGCCACCCTCGCGGGCGCCGGGTTTTTGTACGCGGTTACAGAGTTCGTTCGCTAAAGCTTCTCGCCATGGCCGGGCTTAACCCAGCCATCCAGATGACTGGGCGCGGTGCTTGTTGCCCTGGATGGGCGGGTCAAGCCCGCCCATGGTGCGCTATTTTATTTCCGTCAGCAGCGGCTTGCCGGCGAACTTGGCATCGAGATTGTCGAGCACCAACTGGCTCATGGCGCGGCGGGTCTCGTGCGTGCCGCTGCCGACATGGGGCTGCAGCACGACATTGTCCATGGACAGCAAGGCTTCCGGCACATGCGGCTCATTGACGAACACGTCCAGACCCGCGCCGCCCAGCTTGCCGGACACCAGGGCTTCAACCAGCGCGTCCTCGTCCACCACCGCGCCGCGCGCGACATTGACCAGAATACCGGTCGGACCCAGCGCCTCGATCACCGCCTTGTTGACGATCTTGTTGGTCTGGGGCGTGGACGGAATGATGATGACCAGGAAGTCGCTGTTCTTCGCCAGCTCGACCAGGTCGGGATAGTGCTTGTACGGCACATCCGCGACGGGCTTGCGGCTGTGATAGGCGACACTGTTGTTCATCGCCGTGGCGCGCTTGCCGATTTCCTTGCCGATGCGGCCCATCCCCAGGATGCCCACGCGCTTGCCGCTGGCGCGATTGGCGAGCGGATGCTCGCCATGCTTGGCCCAGCCGCCACTGCGCACATAGCGATCGGTCACCACCAGCTTGCGCGCCGTCATGATCATCAGCGCGATGGCCAGATCGGCGACATCGTCATTCAGCACGTCGGGCGTGTTGCAGACCGGGATGCCCTTGGAGCGGGCATATTCCACCGGGATGCCGTCATAGCCGACGCTGGCCGAAGCGATGATCTCCAGCTTGGGCATGCGGTCGATCATTTCGGGCGGCGGGCCGGAATGGCCGTTGGTGACGCAGCCGCGAATGACACCGGCGACCTTGTCGAAATCCGCCTTGCCATGCAGGCGATAGCGCGCTTCCAGGTCTTTCTGGACTTCGGGACGCAGAGGAACCAGCTGCAAAATGTCGATCATTACTGTGCTTCCGCCATGGCTTTCATGTTGTCCAGCGCCTCGTTGAAACGCTTGGTGCGCATTGCGCGATTTTCGATCTTGGCCTGGGTCGTGCCCAAGGGCGCCTGGTCATAGAACAGGCTGTAGACGATCCGGGTCTGGCGGCCACGGTCCAGCGGTTCGACCGCCGGGGTGCCGTGATACAGGATGGTCGAGGACGGCTGGGTGTAGGTGTAGGAATAGGGTGTCGACGCCACCATCACTTCATTGTTGTTGCCGTTGAGCAGCCGGTTGGTGCCGAACGGCGTGCCGGTGACATTGCCGGTGATCACGCAGGTGACCTTCAGCCAGGTGGCGATGGCGCAATAGGGACCGATCTTGGCCCAGGTCTGGTCCGGCGTCCTGTTGACCACCTTGTCCAGCAGGATGGTGGTGTATTCCGCAGCCCCGGCAGCCGGCGCCGCCAGCAGCGCCGCCGCGATTGCTGCGCTTGCGAGAAACCCTGTCTTCATCGCTTCATCCCCTTTGCTTTGCGCCCTGTTTATTCCCTGATAAAACGCTGGCGTGGCGCGCGCAACAAGACATAAGCGCCCGCAGCTCCAAGGGATCAAGATGCCTCGTTTTGCCGTTCCGGCCCTGCTTTGCCTGCTGGCCGGAATGGCATCCGCTGATGCCCGGGAGCTGAAAATCCTCACCGGCGCGGGCATGTCCATGCCGGTGCGCGCCCTGGCCGCCGAATATGGCGCACGCACGGGCAACACCGTCACGGTGGTCAGCGATACCGCCGGCGGGGTGCAAAAGCGCATCGAGGCGGGCGAGAAATTCGATCTGGTGATCGGTACCCAGGCGGTGCTGGACGCCCTGACCAGGGAAAACAAGGTTTCGGCGGCCCATTCCGATTTGGCCCAGATGGTCGCGGGAATCGGGGCAAAGCGGGGCGCGCCCAAACCGGCCATCGCCGACAGCGCCCAGTTCAAGGCAACCCTGCTGGCAGCCCAAAATATCACGTATGTCGATCCGGCCTCGGGCGGCATCACCGGGGTATTCTTCCTGTCCCAGGCCGACAGACTGGGCGTGGGTCCGCAAGTGCGCGCCAAGGCGGTGCTGAAACCCAACGGAACCGGCGTTGCCGACGCGGTGGCCAGCGGCCAGGCCCAATATGGCGTCACCCTGATCAGCGAGATGCTGCCCAATCCGGGCGTGACGGTCTGGCCGCTGCCCGATGATCTGCAGATGACCACCATCTATACCGCTGCCATCACCAACGATGCGCAGAATGCAATGGACGCGAGAGGCATGCTGGACGACCTTCGCGGGCCCAGAGGACACGACGCCAGTATCAAGGCCGGGCTGAAACCGGTTTCGCACTAGACCAACCAGGAGACGCTTCAATGGATCGCCGCAAATTCTTTTCCGTCACCGGCGCAGGGGCCGCCGCCGTTGCCGCAGGCAGCGTGCCCGCGGCCGACGCCGCACCCAGGAAAGCCGGCGGCAAGCTGCCGCCGCTGAAGGCGCGTCTGGGTCACCAGTTTGGCGCCCTGACCGACCGCACAGCCGCCTGGGTGGCGCGGTTCGGCGTGGACGCCATCTGCACCAGCCCCAAGATCGCCGACCCGACCCGGCTGTATCCCACCGCCGATGAAATGAAGGTGATGCTGGACATCGCCGACAAGCACAAAGTGAAGGTGGAGCTGGTGGACAGCGTGCTGCTCACCTCCTCGCTGATCGACCGGGAGAAGAATCCCGGCATCATGCTGGGCAAGGAGCCGGAGCGTTCGCGCGAGATCGAGGCATTCCAGAACCACATTCGCACCTGCGCCGCCACCGGCATCCGCACCCTGAAATACAATATGTCCATCCTGGGCGTGGTGCGTTCCGAGGAAGTGCCCGGCCGCGGCGACACCGTCTACAACAAGTGGAATTTCAAGGACGCCCAGGCCAAGAACCCGCCGCTGACCAAGGCCGGCATCGTCAATGAAGACGCCTTCTGGGAGCGTATCCATTATTTCCTGGATCACGTCGTGCCGGTGGCCAATGAGTACAAGGTGCGCATCGCCTGCCATCCCAACGATCCGGGCATGCCGCCGGAAGGCTATCGCGGCATCCACACCGTGCTGGGAACCATCGACGGCCTGAAGCAGTTCGTCAGCTACAAGGAAAGCCCCTATCACGGCCTGAACTTCTGCCAGGGCACCGTGTCGGAAGACCTGGAAAATCCCAATGCCGAGATCGGCGACGTAATCCGCTGGTTCGGCAGCCGCAAGAAGATCTTCAACGTCCATTTCCGCAACATCCGCGGCCATCGCAGCGATTTCGTCGCCGAGATGTTCCCGGACGAAGGCGATGTCGATTTCGTCAAGGCGCTCAAGGTCTATCGCGAAGTCGGCTATGAGGACCTGCTGATGCCCGACCACGCCCCCAAGGTTGTGGGCGAGAATGCCGAGTGGGGCACCAATGAAAACTTTGCCTTCGAGTTCGGCTATATCCGCGGGCTGATTCAGGCCGAGCAGCACGTGGTCTGATTTTTAGCGTCATGCATTCACAAGAGCGCCGCCATCGTGCGGCGCTCTTTTTTTTGCGCGATTCGCGGCAATCCGTTCATCTAGATGAACCTCGGATGAACGGCATGAAACCCGTTCAGGTAGATGAACCGCAGATGAACAGTTTGATGAACGCTGCGTTCGTTTTGGCACCGATAAAACGGGCGTTTCTCGCGGTGCGCGCACTTTCTGTTGATATGTAAAGGACTCGTTTGCCGGTTTGCGCCGGCGCGCTTGAAAAGAAAAATATTCGGCGCAGCCTGTGTTGTACGAGCGCGGCGTGGGGCTGGGCTCATCGGAACAGAGAAAAACGATGTCGGGGATCGCGAGGGCCGCGCTGGCCGCCGCCTTGCTGAACTGCGGCCTGCTGGCTGCGGCGGCGGACGAAAGTTCCACGGGACAATGGCTGAAGGACGGCACCTGTTCGCTGTACAGCGCCGGCGCGGCGGCGGGCGATACGGTGAGCTGGACCGGTTCGTGCGTGGATGGCTATGCCGAGGGGCTGGGCACCGCCACCTTCACCCATGACGGGCAGAGCCAAAGCTTCACCGCCAATTTCCAGCACGGCGTGATCCCCGATGGTCATGTCATCACCCGCTGGGGGGCGGGCTGGAGCTATGACGGCGAAACCGTGGGCGGGCGTTTCCAGGGCGCGGGCATCCTAACCACCAACGCGTCCGACCGTTTCGAAGGCCAGTGGGCCGACGGCAAGATGATCGGCTTCGGCGTCCTGCGCCGCGCCAATGGCGAGCGCTATGCCGGCGACTGGAAGAACGACAAGCCCAACGGCATGGGCGAACTGTTTCATGCCGACGGCAGCAAGCTGGCGGGCACCTTTGCCGACGGCAAGCTGGTGCAGGCCGTGGCCGACAACAAGCCGGCAACATCCCTGAAAGCCGGTGCGGCAAAGGCCGGCGCGACCCCGGATTCCTCCAAGGTGCCGTTCGGCGGCGTGGCCGGGAAAACCCTGACCGGGGTGGATGGTTCTTCCATCGCCCTGAACCTGATCGAAGGCGGCAGGGAGCTGCAGGTGGTTCCGGCCGAAGGCACCGCGCGCAAGACCACCTTCACCTTCATGACCGACCGCATGGGCACGGTGGTGGAGGACAGCGACGCGACCCAGGCGGGCTCCAGCGTCACCGGTTTTTTCCGCCTGACGGGCAAGGGCGTGGAAATCCGTTATTCCGATGGCCGCTCCGCGATGCTGGCGGCCAGCGCCGAGGGCGGCGTGCAGATGGCGTTGGACGGCGATACCGGGCCGTCATGCCGCGCCTGGTATCCTGCCGGTCATGCCTTCAGCGACGGCGAGAAGAAAGCGGCGCTGAATGCCTATGCCAGCAGGCTGGGCCTGGCCGTCGCCGCCAGCGAGACCAGCGAAGGCTGCGCCGCCGCGCCCAAGCCCCAGGCGGCCAATATTGCGCCGCCCGGAACGATCACGCCGCCCGTCGCATCGGCGGCGCCATCGCCCGGCAAGGCCAAGCCCGAACGCCGTGCTGCCGCCAGAGCCCCGGGGCGCATGGCCAAGGCGTCCTACCGTATCGGCGATTACCAGCCCAAGGGTCTTGAGACTATTTCGGTGAAGTCGTCCGAGGTGCACACCATCGACAGCGGGATCGCCGTGCCCAGCACAGCCCTGGCGATGGCCGCGCCGCCCGCGCCAACCGCAGACAAGAATGACGCCGGCAAATGCCTGAAAGTGGACAGCGACGGCAGTCACTGGGGCTTCCGCAATGCCTGTGATTTCGCGGTGCAGTTCGCCTATTGCATGGCGGGCGGCGGCGACAAGCTCAGCGCCTGCGGCAGCAATGACACCGTCACCACCAGCGTGGCGGGCAGCGTCGCGGCAGGCGGCTTCGGCGCGCTGATGGCGGACATGAGCCTCAAGGACAAGGACGCCACCCACAGCTTCCGCTGGATCGCCTGTGGCGGCGGCGCGGGCGAAGTGGTGGCGCATCTGGATCATTTCGAACCCCCGGCCGGGCGCTGCGAACGCACCCGCACCGCATCCAACTGAAAGGGAATTCAACCATGTGGAAAACAGCTTCCGCGACTGTCGCACTTCTGGCGTTGGCCCATCCGGCTTTGGCGGCCGGCTGCGCCTCGCCCAGCGATGCCAGCGCGCTCAAAACGGCGGTGATGCAGCAGGAATTGATGGTCGCCGCCCTGCAATGCCATGAGGCGAGCGCTTATAACCGCTTCGTGATGGCCTATCGCGGCGAGCTGCAATCCTCCGACGCCACGCTGAAGGCGTTCTTCGTGCGACGCGGCGGCGAACATGGCGAAGCCGGCTATGACACCTTCAAGACCAAGGCGGCCAACCTGTCGGCCCTGGAACAGGCGCGCGATGCCAGGTCTTTCTGCGCCGACGCCCATGCCCTGTTCACCGGCGTGCTGGCCCATCGCGGCAGCCTCATGAGCTTTGTCGATGCCAAGTCGGGCGATACCGGCCTTGGCAATATCTGCATTGAATCCAGGCCCCAGCCGGTGATGGCCAAGGCGGATGTGAAGCCGGAAAAACCTGTCGAGATGGCGGTCAGGCCGGTGGCCGTCAAGGTTGCCGATGCGCGCCCGACGGAGATCGGCGGGGTGCCGGCGCACAGCCTGCCCGCCATTCCCTACCGGCATGAAGAGCGCAGCGCGCCGCCCGCGGACCGGGTGATGGACGCCCGCGACCGCGAGGAGGCGCGCGATGACGACGAGGATGCCGCACCGTCCTATGCCACGGAAGTGGAGGAGGCCCCGCCGCCGCCGCGTCCGCGCTATACCCAGATCCGCAACCGCGACTATGACGACCGCGATGATTACGCGCCGCGCAGCTATGGCCCGCCGCCCGGCTGGAGGGATCAGGCCTGGCGCGAATATCCCGCGCCCCGTTACGACTGGCAGCCGCGCGATCCCTATTATCGATGGTAGCTCGGAGCGACCGGCAACCCGAGCGCTAGCGAGGGCCTGCCGGCGCGACCATTAAAATTATTCAACGCGTTCCAGCTTGCCGATCATCAGGATGTAGGCCAGCGCGCCCATTACCGCGACCACCGCGATATAGGTCAGGCCGGGCGCGAAATTGCCCCCCTGCGCCAGGTAGCCGATGACCAGCGGCGTGCTGATGCCCGACAGGTTGGAGATGAAGTTGAAGGTACCGCCCGTCAGCCCGATGAGCTGACGCGGCGCCACGCTGGAGATCAGCGACCAGCCAATGGACGCCATCCCGTTGCCGAAGAAGGCCAGCGCCATGAAGAAGATCACCAGTTCCGGCGCATCGACGAAATTGGCGCCCATGATGGTACTGGACAGCAAGAGCCCGCAAATGATCGGGGTCTTGCGTGCCCAGCCCAGGCTGGCGCCGGCGCGCAAAATACGGTCGGACACCAGGCCCGAACACAAAACCCCCAGGAACGCCGCCAGGAATGGGATCATGGCGTACAAGCCGGACTTCACGAAGCTGAGATGGCGGAATTCCACCAGATAGGTGGGAAACCAGGTGAGGAAGAACCATTGGCACGAGGTCACCGCGAACTGGCCGATATAGACGCCCCACAGCTTGCGGTATTTGAACACGGTGCCGATGTCGGCCCAGCTCAGCCTGCGGCGAGCCTTGCGTGATTCCGCGCTGCCCAGGTCGACCAGCGCGCCGCCTTGTTCCAGATAGGAAATCTCGGCCGCGTTGGCGCGCGACTCGCGCGGCGTGCGATAGGTGGCAAGCCAGATCAGGCCCCACACCGCACCGCCGACGCCGGTGGTGAAGAACACCGCCCGCCAGCCATGGCTGGCTTGCAGCATCAGCAGCAGCGGCGTCAGAAACGCCAATCCGACAAACTGGCCCGAGGTGTAGAAGCCGATGGCGCCGCCGCGCTCGCGGTCGGGAAACCAGCTGGACACCACCATGTTGTTGATGCTGTAGGAGGGTGCTTCCAGCGCGCCGATCAAAAGCCGGATGGCGATCAGCGACGCCACCGAACCCACCACGCCCAACAGCGCGGTGGCCAGCGACCACAGGATCAGGATGGCGGGATAGAAGAAGCGCGGGCCCACCCGGTCCACCAGCCAGCCGCCCGGAATCTGGCAAAAGGCATAGGTCCAGCCGAACGCCGACAGGATCCAGCCCATGTGGATCGTGTCGATGCCCAGCTCCTTGCGCATCAGGGGCGCGGTGATGGAGATGTTGCTGCGGTCCAAGAACGTGATGACCACGCTGACGAATATCATTAGCATGACGACATAGCGCTGGCGGGTCGGCTTTTCGGTCAAGGTCATGTCATCACTCCGCAACCACTTACCATTCTGCAAACGATCCGTCTTCATGCCGCCATACCGGCGGGCGCCAGCGATGGCCGATGGCCGCGCCGCGTTTCACTGCCTCTTCATTCACCGTGATGCCCAGGCCCGGGCCTGACGGGATCGCCACATGACCATCGGCATAGGCGAACACCGATGCATCGGTGAGATAATCGGTCAGGTCGTTGGCTTTGTTGTAATGGATGCCCAGGCTCTGTTCCTGGATCACGGCGTTATAGCAGACAGCGTCCAATTGCAGGCAGGCCGCCAGCGCGATCGGCCCCAGCGGGCAATGCAGCGCCAGGCCCACATCATAGGCTTCCGCCATGGCGGCGATCTTGCGCGTCTCGGTGATGCCGCCGGCATGTGACGGATCAGGCTGGATGATGTCCACCAGCCCATCGCTGAGAATCTTCTTGAAGTCCCAGCGCGAGAACAGCCGTTCGCCCAGCGCGATGGGGGTGGCGGTGTGATTGGCGATGTCCTTCAAGGCTTCGACATGCTCGCTCAGCATCGGCTCCTCGATGAACATCAGGTGATAGGGGTCCAGCTCCTTGGCCAGTTGTTTGGCCATCGGCCGGTGCAGGCGGCCATGGAAATCCACGGCGATGCCGAACGCCGGACCCATCGCCTCGCGCAGCGCCGCGACCCGTTCGATCACCGCATCCAGCTTGGCGTGACTGTCCAGGAAGGCCAGTTCTTCGGTGGCCAGCATCTTGATGGCGGTGAAGCCCCTGGCCGCCACCTCCTGCGCGCCCTTGACGATATCGGCCGGCCGGTCGCCGCCGATCCAGCTATAGACCTTCATCTTGTGACGCACCGGCCCGCCCAACAGGGCATGCACCGGCCGGTTCAGAACCTTGCCCTTGATGTCCCACAGCGCCTGGTCGATCCCGGCCAGCGCGCTCATGTGAATGGCGCCGCCCCGGTAGAAGCCGCCGCGATACAGCACTGTCCAATGATCTTCGATTGTCCCGGGGTCCTTGCCGACCAGGTAATCGGCCAGCTCGGCGACACAGGCGGCCACAGTCTCGGCGCGGCCCTCCACCACCGGCTCGCCCCAGCCGGTGACGCCTTCATCGGTCTCGATCTTGAGGAACAGCCAGCGCGGCGGCACCACAAAGGTGGTGAGCTTGGTGATTTTCATGAAAACGTCCGTTCCCCGCGGCCTTTTCTCACGCCTTGTGACAGACAGTGACGGCCTTTTGGGGTGCTTGCAAGTTTGTCGCAGTGGCAAGGCGCACCACTGAAATCTTCATCTTGGGGGCCTATATTTCCGGCATGAGCGATACCGAGATCGACCTGAAGACCGCCGCCCGCCGCGCCTTGCTGGGCCGCTGCCCCTGTTGCGGCAAGGGCAAGCTGATGCGGTCCTATCTCAAGCAGGTGGAAAATTGTTCGGTCTGCGGCGAAAGCTTCGGCCAGATCCGCGCCGATGATGCCGCCCCGTGGCTGACCATCATCCTGGTCGGGCATGTCTTCCTGCCCTTCGCCTTCATGGTGAACCTGGACTGGATGCCGACCTGGGCGGCGATGGTATCGCTGGCGGCGCTGTTCGTCGGCATTTCGCTGGCGATCCTGCCGCGCGCCAAGATGCTGTTCATCGGCGTTCTGTGGCAGACCCGCGCCCCCGGCTACAAGCCGGTCGAGCTGGTCGAACCCGTCTGATTACTTCGCGCCGATCTCTTTAAGATAATCGGCGGTGAGCGTGCCCTTGTCCTTCGCGATGGGCATCAGGATCGGATAGAACTGCACAAAGGTCGTATCCACCACGCCGTGTTCCTGGTGACAGGAATAGCAGCTGGCACTTTGCGGCATCAGCGATCCCGCCGCCTTGCCATCGGATGACACAAAGAACGCCCATTTGCCGTTCGGGAACCGCGCCTCGTCCTTGACGTGGATTTCCAGGTTCATCACGCCAGCCTGAAACTGGCCCGCCTTGCTGAGGGTGCCGGCGGATTCAGCCATGCGGTTTTCCTTGATCAGCATGGTCTTGTCCGGCCAGGCGCCGGTCTTCACGAACGCCTGATAGGCGGCGGGATCGACAAAGACATTGTCCAGCATGTGATGGCCGGGCGTGGCGGCAGTGTTGTAGTTCAGGTCCAGGCTGGAGGTGAGGAATACCCAGGTCCGGTAATCCTCCGGCACCGCCATCTTGTTGTCGGCGGTATAGAGCGGCGCCGCCCACACAGCGGCCGGCGCCAGCAACAGCGCGCAGATCAACTTGCCCAGATATTTCATGGAACGCCCCTTCGCCCGAAGACGCGTCCAGATCTAGCCGATCAGGCCCTGTCGCTGCAATTGCGCTCGCAGGCACCCAGGCAGGCGCAGCCGAAATCCTGCGCCTTGGCAGCCAAAAACTGCGCCAGCGCGTCTTTCAGCAAAGCCTGGCGGGTCACGCCGGTCTTGACCGCCAGGATGCCCAGCCGCTCGAAATCATGCAGCGACATGCGTATGGCGCAGGACTTGTCCTTGGCCGGTGGCGGCGGCGGCGGGGCGGCCGGCGCGACGCGCACCTCCGCGCGCACGTCGCTGCGACCCTCATTGCGCCAGGCCGGGGGCATGCGCACGGGTTCCGGCGCGGCGCCTTGCATCGCCCCCTGCATCCAGGGCTGGCCTTCACCCTTGCGCGCCAACAGGCTGGCGGTGACGGACGCGAATTTCCCGCTGCTCATTTGATCCCCCATTGCGGCTGGTCTGTCGCGCGCCGTCCAAAGACGCGCCTTTCATTGCTGCGTGGCTCCAAAATGATGCGCCGCTCCACGCCTGTGCGCCGTTCGGGCCCGTCATAGACCGGCAGTTCCGGCGGCAGGTCGGCAAAGTTTTCTGGTCCTGGCGACAACAGCGCGCTCAACGCGAGGTGATCGGCCTTGATCTGCGGCAGCAAGCTGGGATCGTGCACAAGGCGCGACAAGCGTTCCTGGATATAAAGCCACAGGTCGCTGATCTCCTTCGCCGACTGGGAGTTGGGAGTCACTTCGCCCACGGTGCGGCCATCGATCATGCTGGCGGCGAAATCGACGCGGTGATGGATGGTGACCGGCGCCACGGTGCCATGCTGCGACAGCGCCACGGCGCTTTCGCCGGTGATGCGCGCGCGCGCGGTGGCGGCGTTGACGACAAAGATAACCGGCTTGCCGTGACGCTCGGCGATGTCCACCGTTGCGCCCACGGCGCGCAGATCATGCGGGCTGGGCCGCGTCGGCACGATCACGAGATCGGCATAGGCCACCACGCGGGAAATGGATTGTGTGATGGCGGGCGGGGTGTCGATCACCGCGATCTTGATGCCCATGCGGTCCAGCCCCGCCAGCGCCCCTTCCAGGTCGGGCAGGCCCGCCTTGACGAAGTGCGGCGCGGGCGCCTGACGCGCGTTCCACCAATGGGCAAGGCTGCCTTGCGGATCGGTGTCGATCAGCGCGACCTCGCCCGCGCCGGCGCGGGATGCTTCCACGGCCAGGTGGCCGGACAGGGTGGTCTTGCCCGAGCCGCCTTTCTGGGATGCAGCGACGATGGTGTACATGCTGTTGCCCCAACGGTTCGCGGCCAGCATGCACCCGCGGCTGTTGCGCAGGGCTGAAACGCTGGTGCGCAATTTGTTTCGAATAAGACTTATATTTGGCGGGCCTTGCCCCTATAAACGCCGCCGGCCCGCCCCACGGAGTGCGTGATGAAAAAGCTGATGATCGCCGCTGTTTCTCTGGGTTTGGCGGCGGCCGGAACGGCCCTGGCGCAAGCGCCGTCGCGCAGCGTGTGGGACGGGGTGTTCACCGCCGACCAGGCCGCGCAGGGCAAGGTGTTGTTCAACAACAAATGCGCCATCTGTCATGGCACCGAGATGAACGGCGCGGAGATGGCCCCGCCGCTGGCGGGCGGCGCATTCCTGGCCAACTGGTCCAATGTTCCGGTCAGCGAATTTTTCACCCGCATCCTCAGCACCATGCCCGCCAACGATCCGGGCAGCATGTCGGGTCAGGACGTGTCGCTGGTGATCGCCTATATCCTGTCGTTCAACCAGTATCCGGCCGGCACGGCGACGTTGCCGTCGGATGAAGCGGCGCTGGCCCAGATCAACATCCTGGCGGAAAAGCCGGCGGCAAAATAATTGCGGTTTGGGATCAGGCCATTCAGGCACGCTGGCGGCCCCTGACGCGGCGCGGCACTAAGCTGATGCTAGCCGCGCCTTGTCGTTCATCTGACCTGCATCGCGGATCAGATGAATGGTGCCGCCTGCGTGTCTCGAACACGCGACCCCGTCATTACGAATGACGTGCTCTACCGACTGAGCTAAGGCGGCCACCGAAGGAGCGACCACTTGCCGGTCGCGACCATCAAGAAAGGAGGCGGAAACTACGGATTCCGCCCCCCCTCTGCAACGGGTAAACCTGCCCCAAATCCCCTTAATTCGCGGTTTCCCCATAGGAAATCCGCCAGATCCGGCCCTTGTTGGAGTCGGCGACATACAGTGCCCCGTCCGGGCCCGCCGCCACGCCCACCGGCCGGTAGGCCGCGGTCTTGACCTGCTTGGCATCCGGGCCCACGCCGGCAAAGCCATCGGCGAACACCTCGGGCGTGCCGGCGCGGTTGCGCTCGAACGGCACGAACATGATGTTGTAGCCGGCATGGCCGCCCGGCCGCACGCCGCCGTCGGCGCCGCCGCCATGCATGGCCAGGAAGGCGCCGCGGCGATACTTGGCCGGGAACTGGGAGCCACTATAGAAAGTCAGGTCAAGCACCGCGGGCCGCTGGGGTGCGAAGGCTGCCACGGGCGTGGCGTAATAATTTTCGGTTGGGCTGGTCTTGCCGTCACCGCCATAATCGGGCGCCACCAGCCGCACCTTCTTCACGCCATCCCAATAGGTATAGGGCCAGCCCATGTCGGTGCCCTTGGTGATGCGGAACATTTCATCGGCGATGGCATCGTCATCGGCGGCGGTCAGCAGCTCCGGCCAGGTCTTGGCGGTGGCGTCGCGGCCATGCCAGGCGCCATACAGGGAATCGCCGCCGCGCCAGTCCAGCGCGCTCATGTTGCGGATGCCGGTGGCGAAATGATCGCCATCGGCCAGCTTCTGTCCCACCTTGCGGTCGTTGAAGCGCCACACGCCGCCGCGTGTTTCCAGCAGCGGACAGGGCTTGAGCCCCTTGGGCTTGGCGTCCTTGGGCGTCGCGGGGTCGGGGCAATTGTTGGCGCCGCCGCCGCCATCGATGCCGACGAACAGATCGCCCTGCCCGTCCAGGGCGATGGGATGATTGGTGGCGGTCAGGCCATCGACAATCGTCTCGGGCGCCGCGGTGGGCACCAGCGCGTCACCCAGTTCCATGCGCACCACGCTTGTGCCGGTGGCGGCATAAAGCGCACCGCGGAAGATCTTGATGCCGGTGCCCTGGTCGATGCCCGCAATATGTTCGGTCTGCACCGGCTTGTGATCGGGGCCCAGGCGCAGCGCGATGATACCGACCGACGGCGCGGTCTGGCCATGACGGGTGGAGACGTAGATATCGTTGCCGCGCAGCGCCATGTGGCGGATGGGACCGAGACCTTCGGCCACCACCGTCGCATGAAAGCCCGGCGGCAGGATCAGGCCATCCGGCTCGGCAGCAAGCGCCGGCGCCGCCGCCATCAAAGCAACAACAGCCACAGAAATCGTTCTGAACATTGGCTTTCCCCGCCCGTTTTCTACGGGGAGCCTAGCGTGCGGGGTTGGCGTGTCAATCTTCACTCGCCATAGGCGATGCGCCAGATCCGTCCCTTGTTGGAATCAGCGACATAGAGCGCACCGTCCGGTCCCACCGTCACGCCCACCGGGCGGTAGGCCGCCTTGGCGACGCTGCGGTCCGACGGACCCGGACCGGCGAAATTGTCCGCAAAGACAACAGGCGTGCCGGCGCGGCCGCCGCGATCGAACGGCACATAGGTGATGTTGTAGCCATGACGACCCTGGGGCGTCGCCGCGCCTTGCCCGCCATGCAGCGCCACAAAGGCGCCGCCGCGCCAGGCGCGCGGGAACTGCGTGCCCCGGTAAAACACCATGTCCAAGGGCGCGGCGTGACCGGGCAGAACCGCGACAGGCGCGGTGTAGGTGATGGTGGGCGAAGCCTTGCCATCGCCGCCATATTCGGGCGCCGTCAGCCGCACATTGCGCGCAGTGTCCCAATAGCTGTAGGGCCAGCCGAAATTGGCGCCGCTTCTGACCTTGTGCATCTCCTCTGCGATGGCTTCGTCGTCCGCCGCGAAGGTGGGAAACAGTTCATGCATACCGCCGCGGCCATGCTGTATGGCGTAAAGCCCATCACCGGCGCGCCAGTCCATCGCATCCAGGTCGCGCAGGCCGGTGGCCAGTTGCGTGCCGTCACTGGCGAAAGCCTGGCCCGTGCGCGTTGCGCTGAAACGCCAGATGCCGCCACGGCCCTGAAGCTCCGGACAAGGCTGCAAGCCAACCTTCAGCGCATCGGGCGCGGTGCAATTGTTGGTCTGGCCGGGCACCGCCACTAACAGATCGCCGCGGTCGTTCAGCGCGATGGCGCGGTTGATCGACGGCTTTTCGGGCATGCCATCCACGATCACCTCGGGCTGGGCGGAGGGCACCAGATCGTCGCCATCAAGACGGTAGCGATAGATGGTGGTCGGGGTGGCCGCATAAAGCTGGCCGCGCAGGATGCCGATGCCGGTGCCGCCTTCCACGGTGCCGAAATGCTCGGTCCGGTCCGCCTTGTGATTGTCGTCCAGATGCAGCGCCAGGATACCGGCGCCTTTGACGCCGCGCGTCGAGGCGTAAAGCTGGTGCGCGTTGCGGAATGCCAGATGGCGCAGGCCTTTCAAACCATCGGCCACCACGCTGGCATGAAAGCCCGGCGGCAAAACAAGACCATCGGGCTCCGCCGCCAGCACCGGCGACGCGGCCAGCAGCGCAGCTGCAGCACAAAAAGTGCGAATCATGATGATCTCCCTGGTCTGTTTTTGTGCGCGACGCTAAGGCCGCCGCCGCACAGCGTCCATGCGGCCATTCCCCGCGCGGGACCGGAACTGCCGGCACCTGGAAGGAAGCGGCTTAAAATTGCAGGCGGACTACAAGCCGGCAAGGCAAGCGGCAACCTTTAGTTACGCGCGTTTCCCGCGGGGGTGCGCCTTGGAATAGGTCGCCAGCAGCGCCGCTGTGTCCATGGCAGTATAAACTTGCGTGGTCGACAGCGAGGCATGGCCCAACAGTTCCTGCACGGAACGCAGGTCGCCGCCGCCTTGCAGGATATGGGTGGCGAAGGAATGGCGCAGCGCATGCGGTGTGGCCTTTTCCGGCAGGCCCAATGCACCACGCAGGCGTTGCATCAGGGCCTGGGCCTCGCGCGCGCTCATCGGCAAGCCGCGCCGCGACAGGAACAGCGGCGATGACGGCGCACCATTGAACGGGATCAGCGCCGCATAGTCGGCCAGCGCCGACGCCACCAGCGGCAGCACCGGGATGCTGCGTTCCTTGCGGCCCTTGCCGACCACGGTCAGCGTCTCGCCCAGCGGAATGTCACCGCGCTTCAGGCCCAGCGCTTCGGAAATGCGAAGTCCCGCACCATACAGAAGTGTCAGCAGCGCGGCATCGCGCGCGCCCATCCATTCGATCTTGTGGTCGCCCGCTTCCGCGATCGCCCGTCCCGCATCGTCCGCGGAAATCGGCCGGGGCAGGCCGCGCTTCACCCGCGGGGTGCGGATGGCGCGTGGGGCGGCATTTTCGAGAATGCCTTCCTTGGCGAGGAACTTGTAGAAGCTGCGCACCGCCGCCAGCGCCCGCTGCACCCCGCCCGGTCCCAAGCCTTCGCTGCGGCGCGATGTGATGAAAGCGCGGATATCGGCCTGGCTCAATTTGGCCAGCGTCTTTTGCGTCATGGCGCCGCCGGTATGGCCGGCCTGAAAGCCGATGAAGCGCGCCACATCATCGCCATAGGCGCGCAGGGTGTGCGGCGAAGCACGCCGTTCATGCGCCAGCGAGGCCAGCCAGTTCTTGCGAAGCGTGTCGGCGGCTTCGCTCATCGACTCTTGCCCACTTAACCCTTGATGGCGACGTTGGCCTTCTTGGCGTCGGCGACGAAGGCGGCCAGGCCCTTGTCGGTCAGGGGATGGCTGATCAGCTTCTTGAAGATGTCGGTCGGCATGGTGCCGACATCGGCGCCAGCCAGCAGGCATTCGCGCACATGGCTGACGCTGCGGATCGACGCCGCCAGGATTTCGGTCTTGAAGCCGTAATTGTCATAGATGGCGCGGATGTCGCGGATCAGGCCCATGCCGTCCTCGCCCGCATCATCGACGCGGCCGATGAAAGGCGAAATGAAACTGGCGCCGGCCTTGGCGGCCATCCAGGCCTGCACCGGCGAGAAGCACAAGGTGACATTGACCATCGTGCCGTCCTTGGCCAGCGCGGCACAGGCCTTCAGCCCGTCCCAGGTCATTGGCACTTTCACGGCTATGTTCTTGGCGATCCTGGTCAGGATCGCCGCTTCCTTCATCATGCCATCGTAATCGGTGGCCAGCACTTCGCCGCTGACAGCGCCCGGCACGATCGAGCAAATCTCCTTCAGCGATTCGACATAGTCACGGCCGGTCTTGGCGGCCAGCGAAGGATTGGTGGTGACGCCGTCCACCAGGCCGCTGGCGGCATATTCGCGGATTTCAGCCACATCGGCGGTGTCGAGGAAGATTTTCATGGGACAGATGACCTTGTTATTGACCTTGGGGTTTGGCGGGGCGAAGTGTAGCCCAAGATGAGACCCCGCTTAAACCCCACGCCGCCGCCGGAATTGCTGCAAAAACCGGTCGTCGGCGTGTTGCTGCCGCTGCCCCTGGCCGGCGCCTATGACTACAAGCTGCCGCCCGGTTCCAGCGCGGCGCGGGGCGCCATCGTTGCGGCGCCCCTGGGGAAGCGCGAACTGCTGGGCGTGGTGTGGGGCACAGCCGAAGGCACCGTGGGCGACAACCGGCTGAAGGTGGCCGAGCCGCTGGAAGGCGCGCCCGCGCTGCCCGGCAAATTGTGCGACTTCATTGATTGGGTGGCCGATTACACGCTCAATCCGCCGGGCGCGATCCTGGCCATGGCGCTGAGGAGCCGCGGCGCCTTCGAGCCCGAAGCCCATCGCACGGCCTATGTCCGTGGCAGCGTGACGCCGCCGCGCATGTCGGCGGCGCGAACGCGCACCCTGGAGGTGGCCAGCGACGGATTGGCGCGCAGCATTTCGGGACTTGCGGAAGACGCGAATGTTTCGGCCGCGGTGGTGCGCGGGCTGGTGCAGGCCGGCGCGCTGATCCCCACCCAGCTGCCGGAATTCGCGCCGTTCAAAGAGCCGGACGCATCCTTTGCCGCCCCGCAATTGAACGGCGATCAGGCGGAAGCGGCCAAGGTGATGACCGATGCGGTCGCGGCCCACACCTTTTCCGCCCACCTGCTGGACGGTGTCACCGGTTCGGGCAAGACCGAAGTCTATTTCGAAGCCGTGGCGGAAGCCTTGAAGCAGGACCGGCAGGTGCTGATCCTGCTGCCGGAGATCGCGCTGACGGTGCAGTTCCTGGAGCGCTTCGCGGCGCGCTTTGGGGTGCGCCCCGCCGAATGGCACAGCGACCTGTCGCAAAAGGAACGCCGCCGCACCTATCGCGCGGTGATGAATGGCGAAGCCCGCGTGGTGGTGGGCGCGCGTTCGTCCTTGTTCCTGCCCTTTCCGGAGCTGGGGCTGGTCATCGTGGACGAAGAACATGAACAGGCCTTCAAGC